>JBLRXA010000036.1:9131-24788 GCA_047920955.1 Methylobacter sp.
AGGTCTTCCTGTGACATATCCTGTTCAGGTTCCAAAGAATCGGGGTTGGCCGCATTTCTCACCAGAAACGGCGTCACCACTTTGCCTTTATTGGCCAATGTGGCGGTAGCTCTGGCTAATTGCAGCGGAGTCACCTGTAAGAAGCCTTGGCCTATACCGGTAATCAGCGTTTCCCCCGGATACCAAGCCTGATTGCGTTGCTTGCGCTTCCACTCACGGGAAGGCATTAAGCCCGCTTTTTCACCGGTCAAGTCGATGCCGGATTTTTCGCCAAAGCCAAAGCGCTGTAAAAAATCGTGCATGCGGTCTATGCCCAAGATTGACGCCAGGCTGTAAAAATACACGTCGCAAGATTGGGTGATGGCATCGCTCATATTGACCGAGCCGTGGCCGCCTTTTTTCCAATCCCGGTAACGGTGACTGACGTTCGGCAGTTGGTAATAGCCGGGGCAGAACATTTTGTGTTCGGCGCTGATGGCGTTATATTCGAGTCCGGCTAGGGCAATAAACGGCTTCATGGTCGAGCCGGGCGGATACAGCCCGCGTAGTGCGCGATTGTACAGCGGCTGGTTTTCCGACTTTTGCAAGGCCTGGTAAGCATCGTTACTTATGCCGATCACAAAAGGGTTGGGGTCAAAGCCGGGACGGCTGGCGAACACCAGCACACCGCCGGTTTTGACTTCAATGGCGACGACGGCGCCATTGAAGTCGCCCAGTGCGTCGTAGGCGGTTTTTTGCAAGTCCATATCCAGCGTTAAATAAAGATTTTCACCCTGCACCGGGGCGACCGAATTCACTGTATTAATGGCGCGCCCCTGCACATTGGTTTCAATTTCCGCGTAGCCGGTCTTGCCATGCAATTCGCTTTCGTAGGCGTTTTCTATGCCGATTTTGCCGACATGGCTGGACCCCCGGTATTCCGCAATGGGCAGCGTTTTCATTTCGGCTTCGTTGATGCGACCGACGTAACCGACAACGTGGGCGGCCAGATCGGCATAGGGGTAATTGCGCACTAGGCTGGCTTGAATATCAACGCCTGGAAAAAAGGGCCTGGCAACGGCGAATTTGGCGATTTCCTCGTCGTTCATACCCATTAACAAGGCGGTGCTGGCAAAGCGTTTTTGCCGTTTACGCTGTTTCTGGTATTGCTCAATTTTTTCGTCAGGGATATTGAGCAGTTTTTGCAAGCGCAACAGCGTGTCGTCAAGGTCTTTAATTTGTTCGGGAATCAGCTCAAGGCTGAAAGATTGCGTATTTTCGGCCAGGACTTTGCCTTTTCGGTCATAAATCATGCCCCGGGTCGGCACTAGCGGTTCGATTTTGATGCTGTTGTCTTTGGCCAGCGTCGCGTAATGAGTGTGCCCGACTATTTGCAGGTAAACCAGACGCACAATCAAGCCGGAGGTCAATAACAGGATGATGATGAGGGCGGCAATAATGCGATTGAGAAATAAGCGGTTCTCTATTTGCTTATCTTTAAGGGTATAAATCTGGGACATAACAGCAGCGGCGGGTTTATCGGGGGCGCCGCGATAAACGGATTCGGCGCATGACTATATAAATCAAAGGCCAGCACAGTGTGCCGACAAAAATAGGCCATAAGAAAGAAATATTCAGTTGCCCCGGGTGCTGAATGTTTTTTAGCCAAAACAGTAGTATTTGCGTTAATAACAGACAACAAAAAATAAACAAGCATTGTTGGGGCAGCGGAAATTGCCGCAAGCGTTTATGCAATACCAGGCAGGCATAGATAACCAGTGAGTAAGCCAGGGCATGTTGACCGAATGTCCGACCGGTTAACACGTCAGTCAACAAGCCGATGACCCAGGCATGAAAAATGCCGACGCGTTCAGGCACGGCAATGGCCCAGTAGATCAGCACCAACAGCACCCAGTCCGGATTTATTTGGCTCAAAAAACCCGGCCAGGGCGTGATTTGAAAACACATCGCCATAATAACCGTCACAATAATGCGGCCGCAGCCGAAGTAGCTATTGATCACGGTTTTTTCCTGGTCGGCGTTGCTGCTTTTTCGTTATTTTCGGGCAGGGCGCTAGGCGGCGTATCAGCGGCCTTGTTTGGTAGCGGGGTGCTGCCAAGCGAAACCGGAGACGAGTCGCTCCAGACAATCAGCAGCTCTCGGTTACGGTCAAGCATGGCTTTGGGCGTGGCGGTAATGTTGACAAAAGGTTTGTTGGACATGGGCGTGAAATCATCGACCACGGCAACAGGATAACCGGACGGGAAGGTTCCGCCTAAACCCGATGTTATCAGCAGGTCGCCCGGGCGAATGTCCGCATTATTGGGCAAAAAAGGCAGATTAAGCCGGTTCAGTTGGCCACTACCTACGGCAATAGCCAGCAGGCCGTTACGATTAACTTGCACCGGAATAGCATGGTTCGGATCGGTAATCAGCATAATTTCAGAGCTGAACGGCAAGGCGCGAAAAACCTGCCCGACCACGCCGTTGGCATCGAGCACCGGCTGTTGCGGATGGACACCGAAACGCGTGCCTTTGTTGACAACGACGATATTTTCGTAGGGCGCAGTGTTGATCGACAGCAATTCCGCGATGAGCATTTGTTCGCCGAGTTTAAAGGAGTTTTCCAATAATGCGCGCAGGCGGATATTTTCTTTTTCCAGCGACTCGAATTTTAGCAAGCGGGTTTTGTCGATGAATTGCTCTTCACGCAGTCGGGTATTTTCTTTTTTTAAGTTTGAATAGGAACTGACAGAATAGGCCGCTTGTTCAATGAATACGGTCGGTAAATTAACCAGATATTTTAACGGGTCGACAGCAACGGATAAGGTGGCCCGAAGCGGGTCTAGCTGATGGCTTCTGTGTTCGGCTATCAGTAGCGCAACTGAAGCAACAATTGCCACGAGCAGACGGGTGTTGATAGACGGACCGGTAGCAAATAAAAGTTTTATAGCAGGATGCCTCTTATCCAGTTGAAAAATAATAGCGTCGCACAAGCTGGGAGTGTACCGCCCAGCCGGTGATTTTGGTTACAGCCAAAATAAACGATTGAATGATTATTTTTACTCTAAGGAGAATGTTGAGATACCTTTTTTGTCCAGCATTTCCAGTACCATGCCGCCGCCACGGGCAACACAGGTTAAGGGGTCATCGGCAATAAACACCGGCAGGCCGGTTTCTTCGGCAATCAAGCGGTCAATATCCTTTAATAAGGCACCGCCGCCGGTCAGGAATATGCCGCGGTTCGCCACATCGGAGCCGAGTTCCGGCGGGGTTTGTTCCAGCGCCAATTTTACCGCGCCGACAATGCCGGAGAGCGGTTCCTGCAAGGCTTCCAGGATTTCGTTGCTGTTCAGGGAAAAACTGCGCGGCACACCTTCGGCCAAATTGCGGCCTTTGACTTCTATTTCCCTGACTTCGCTGCCAGGATAAGCAGTGCCGATTTCATGCTTGATCCTTTCTGCAGTTGCTTCGCCGATCAAGGTGCCATAGTTTCTGCGCACATAATTGATGATGGCTTCGTCAAAACGGTCGCCGCCGATACGGACGGAGGAGGAATAAACAATGCCATTGATGGAGATGACCGCCACTTCGGAGGTGCCGCCGCCGATGTCCAACACCATCGAGCCACACGCCTCGTCAACCGGCAATCCCGCGCCAATAGCAGCGGACATGGGTTCTTCAATCAGATAAACCTCGCGTGCCCCAGCCATCGCCGCAGATTCACGAATGGCACGACGTTCAACTTGGGTTGAACCACAGGGTACGCAAATCAAAATGCGCGGACTGGGACGCAACATCTTGCTTTGATGGACTTTTTCGATAAAAAATCGCAGCATGCGTTCGGTGACGGCAAAATCGGCGATAACGCCGTCTTTTAACGGACGGATTGCAGTAATGTTGCCCGGCGTGCGCCCTAACATCAGTTTTGCGTCGAGGCCGACAGCGGCAATGGTTTTGTTGCCACGCACTCGGTCTTCTTTAATAGCAACGACCGAAGGCTCATTCAGAACAATGCCTTGGCCGGGAATGTAGATCAATGTGTTGGCGGTTCCTAAGTCAATAGCGAGGTCGTTGGAGAAAAGGCCGCGAATTCTTTTGAACATTTTTAACTGTATCCTTCTGGGGAATAAATGTTTGTTACTCTATCAATCAAGCGAGTGTTTGGGCAAGATATAAAGTATTATAAACGCAATAATAATAGAACCTCTGAAATTTTTATTGGGAGTCAAACGTGTCTTTAACGGCAGATGATGTGAAGAAAATCGCGCATTTAGCGCGTCTGGGAATTGAGCAACAAGACGTTGCCGCTTATGCAGCAGACTTGTCCGGGATGCTGGATTTAATGGTGAGGATGAGTGATGTTGACACCGACGGCATTGAGCCTATGGCGCATCCGATGGACCAAGTGCAACGCTTACGCAGCGACGTGGTCACCGAACAGGATAAGCGCGAAAAATTCCAGGCGATTGCGCCGCAAGTCGAAGCGGGACTTTATCTAGTACCCAAAGTGATTGAGTAAAAGGAAACCTAAGCACCATGTATAACAAAACAATTGCAGAATTAGCCAAGGGCTTGCGTTCCGGCGAGTTTTCCAGCGTCGAATTGACGGCGTCTTTTTTAGGGCGCATCAAGCGACACGAACACCTTAATGCCTACGTCACTGTCACCGATGAACTGGCCCTGCAGCAAGCCCAAGCCGCCGACGCCAGACTGGCAAAGGGCGCTGCGGAACTATTGACCGGCATCCCGATGGCGCAAAAAGACATTTTTTGCACCGAAGGCGTTAAAACCACCTGCGGCTCCAAAATGCTGGGTAATTTTATTGCACCTTACGATGCAACGGTTGTGGATAAATTCAATCGCGCAGGCGCAGTGATGCTGGGCAAGCTTAACATGGACGAGTTTGCGATGGGTTCATCTAACGAAACCAGCTATTACGGCGCAGTCAAAAATCCCTGGGACATTAACACCGTACCCGGCGGCTCATCAGGCGGTTCAGCGGCGGCAGTTGCTGCGCGTCTTGCCGTGTGCGTAACCGGCACCGATACCGGCGGCTCGATACGCCAACCGGCCGCGCTGTGCGGCATTACCGGTTTAAAGCCGACTTATGGCCGGGTGTCGCGTTACGGCATGATTGCCTACGCGTCCAGCCTGGATCAAGGCGGACCGATGACCCGTAGCGCCGAAGATGCCGCCGTCATGTTGCAAACCATGGCCGGTTTCGATGACAAAGATTCCACCAGCGTTGACGCGCCGGTTCCCGATTACAGCGCCAGCTTAAACAACCGCCTCGACGGCTTGAAAATCGGCCTACCCAAAGAATTTTTCGGCGAAGGCTTGAATAGCGACGTAGCGGCAACGCTGGAAACGGCCATCAACGAATACCGGAAATTGGGCGCTACTGTCAGCGAAATTTCCATGCCCACGCTAAAACTGGCCATTCCCGCCTATTACGTCATCGCCCCGGCCGAGTGTTCCGCCAACCTGTCGCGTTTTGACGGTGTGCGCTTTGGCTACCGCTGCGAAAATCCGGTCGATTTAACCGATCTTTATACCCGCTCGCGTGGCGAAGCTTTCGGCAAGGAAGTCAAACGCCGCATCCTGATGGGCACTTACGCGCTGTCTGCCGGTTATTACAACGCTTATTATATTAAGGCGCAAAAAATTCGCCGCTTAATCAGCGATGATTTCAAAAAGGCGCTGTCTGAAGTTGATGTGATTATGGGGCCGGTCACGCCGTCCACCGCGTTCGGTATTGGCGAAAAAATCGGCAATCCGATAGAAATGTATTTGTCCGACATTTATACCATTGCCATCAATCTGGCCGGTGTTCCGGCGATGTCGATTCCGGCTGGTTTTGCCCAAAACATGCCGGTCGGCTTGCAGATTATCGGCAATTATTTTGCCGAAGAGCGTTTGTTGAATATCGCCCATCAGTATCAGCAAGTTACCGACTGGCATCTGCAAGCGCCAAAAGGTTTTGAATAAGGGGAGATTATCATGGCTACTATTACGCAACTTTCACAGCTGGATTTGAACGGCACTTACAGTTATGCCGATTACATGACTTGGCAACTGGAAGAAACCGTTGAACTGATACGCGGCAAAATCATGTTAATGGCTCCTGCGCCGAATCTTAAGCATCAGCGCATCTCCAGAAACATATTGCGACCTATCGATGGCTATTTACGCGGTAAACGCTGTGAAGTTTTTGTTGCCCCATTTGATGTCAAACTTTACGACAGCAGAAAATCAAAACTGGCCGATCAGGATGCATACAGTGTCGTCCAGCCCGATTTATGCATAATTTGCGACCCTGAAAAATTAACCGTACAAGGTTGTAGCGGTGCGCCGGATTGGGTAATTGAAGTGCTATCTCCAGGCAACACTAAAAAAGAGATGCGCCTTAAATATGACCTCTATCAGGAAAATGGCGTCACCGAGTATTGGCTGGTTTATCCCTACGAACAAGCGGTTTACCAATTCGTACTGAACCAGGACACTGAAAAATATCAACTGTTCGCCATGTATGCGGGCGACGACATTGCAAAACCGGCGCTTTTTCCTGAGCTGGAAATTGATCTGGCCGACGTTTTTGCCGAATAACTAGGAACTTAACAACATGAATTCACAATGGGAAACCGTCATCGGCCTGGAAATCCACGCCCAACTTGCCACCCAATCAAAAATATTTTCCGGCGCGTCTACCGCTTACGGCGCCGAACCCAACAGCCAAGCCTGCGCGGTTGATTTAGGTTTGCCCGGCGTATTGCCGGTGTTAAACGAAGAAGCCGTGCGCATGGCGGTCATTTTCGGCATGGCCATTGAGGCGCATATTGCGCCGTATTCGGTGTTCGCCCGAAAAAATTATTTTTACCCCGATTTGCCTAAAGGCTATCAAATCAGCCAGATGGAACTGCCTATCGTCGGTGTCGGCCATTTGGATATTGAGGTTGATGGTGTCAGCAAACGCATCGGCATCACCCGCGCTCATCTGGAAGAAGATGCAGGCAAGTCATTACACGCCAACTTTCACGGCTTGACCGGCATTGATTTAAACCGCGCCGGCACGCCATTGTTGGAAATCGTGTCCGAGCCGGAAATGAGTTCGGCCAAAGAAGCCGTGGCCTACATGCGCAAAATGCACGAATTGGTGCGCTATTTGGGTATTTGCGACGGTAACATGCAGGAAGGTTCGTTCCGTTGCGATGCCAATGTCTCGGTGCGTCCTAAAGGCCAAAAAGAATTCGGCACCCGTGCCGAAATCAAAAACATCAACTCGTTCAAATTCGTCGAAAAAGCCATCAACCACGAAATCGAACGGCAAATAGAATTAATAGAAAGCGGCGGCACCGTGGTTCAGGAAACCCGTTTGTACGATGCTGACAAAGACGAAACCCGCTCCATGCGCAGCAAGGAAGAAGCCAACGACTACCGCTATTTTCCCGATCCCGACTTGTTGCCGGTGCTGATTGACGAAGACTTTAAAGCACACATAAAAGCCCAGTTGCCGGAATTGCCGCAAGCGAAAAAACAGCGTTTCAAGGCCGATTACAATCTGGATGACGAAAGTGCAACCATCCTGACCTCGTCACGCCAATTGGCGGATTATTTTGAAACCGTGGTCAAAGAATCGGGCAGTGAAGCCAGAATTTGCGCCAACTGGATAACCGGCGATCTTTTAGCCGCACTGAACAAAGCCGATCTTGACATTAGCGGCTCTCCAGTCAGTCACGAACGTTTGGCGGGTTTATTAAAACGCATCAGCGACGACACCATTTCCGGCAAAATCGGCAAACAGGTGTTTGAGGAATTGTGGCAAGGCACAGCAACAGCCGATGAAATCATTGAAGCGAAAGGCCTGAAACAAATCACCGATACCGGTGCTATCGAAGCGATTATCGACAAAATCATTGCCGACAATCAGGGACAGGTTGAGCAATACCGCAGCGGCAAGGACAAGGTTTTCGGCTTTTTTGTCGGCCAGGTGATGAAAGAAATGCAGGGCAAAGCCAACCCCGGAGAAGTCAACAAGATGCTTAAAGACAAGCTAAAGTAAGCCTGTCTCGATTTGAAGTTAGGCCGAATGTAAGGCCATTTCCTGAAAAAAACAGTCCCAAATAATTGTCCACGAAAGGCACAAAAAAACACGAAATTTTCGTGGCTTTCGTGCTAAGCGTGGACTCTGCTTTTCTACAGTCCAAGCTCGTCAGGGGGGATTATTTCTCGGAAATCACCTAATGCGCAAAAAATAACACCCGCCGCCCCTGTCGGAGTTCAAAGCTGGCTTTGAACAGCCAAAGCCAGCTTTGAACTCCGACTATCGTGAGAATAGTATGAAATAATTTTTGCGCGTTACCTAAACAAGAGGCTAGTCCAATCATTCTATCCAGAACGGTTGGACTAGCCTCCTGCCTAGTGTGTTTTGCTTTACGGCTGTATTTGCTTTTGTCGGAAAAAATGTGCGCCTTGTTAAACAGGTGCGCGTACTTTGCGACCGGGTTTTGATTAGGTATGATTTCAGCTACTTTTTGATTTTTACGTTTTTTCATCGTTTACCTCTTATAATATGGCAAATTTGTGTGAATCCACACGGCAATAATATAGCATTTTTTAAGAGACCATAGCGCTAGTGAAATTTAAAAAAGACTTTGATGTGATCGTAGTGGGCGGCGGTCATGCCGGTACCGAAGCGGCATTGGCAGCGGCTCGGAGCGGCGCCAACACGCTGTTACTGACGCAAAATATCGACACGCTGGGGCAGATGAGCTGCAACCCGGCCATTGGCGGCATCGGCAAAGGCCATCTGGTTAAGGAAGTCGATGCCTTGGGCGGCATCATGGCGCGGGCTATCGACCATGGCGGCATCCAGTTTCGCACCCTGAATGCCAGCAAGGGGCCTGCGGTGAGGGCAACCCGCGCCCAGGCTGACCGTCAACTGTATAAGCAGGCGGTCAGAACCGCATTGGAAAACCAGCCCAATCTGGCGCTATTCCAGCAAACCGTATCCGATTTAATCGTCGAAGGCGACCGGGTTGCTGGCGTCAAAACGCTTATGGGTTTGAGCTTTAGCGCCAGAGCGGTGGTTTTAACCACCGGCACGTTCTTGGGCGGTAAAATCCATATCGGTCTGGAAAACTACAGCGGTGGCCGTGCGGGCGATTCGGCTTCGATTGCCTTGGCCGACCGATTACGCGAATTGCCGTTTCGGATTGACCGCTTAAAAACCGGCACACCCCCGCGTATCGACGGCCGCACTATCGATTTTAGCAAGCTCGAAGAACAGCACGGCGACGATCCGGTGCCGGTGTTCTCGTTTATCGGCAAAGCGGTGCATCATCCCCGGCAGATTCCCTGCCATATCACCCGCACCAACAGCAAAACCCACGATATTATCCGTTCCGGCCTGGACAGGTCGCCGTTGTATTCGGGCATTATCGAAGGCATCGGGCCGCGTTATTGTCCGTCGATTGAAGACAAAATCGTGCGCTTTGCCGACCGCGATTCGCACCAGATTTTTGTCGAGCCGGAAGGTTTGAACACCCACGAGATTTATCCCAATGGCATATCGACCAGCCTGCCTTTTGATGTGCAATATGAATTTGTGCGCTCGATGCTGGGCTTTGAAAATGCCGAAATCGTGCGTCCCGGTTATGCGATTGAATATGATTTTTTTGATCCCCGTGACTTGAAATCATCGCTGGAAACCAAGCATTTGAATGCGCTATTTTTTGCCGGACAAGTCAACGGCACCACCGGCTACGAAGAAGCGGCAGCACAAGGTTTGATTGCGGGACTCAATGCCGCGCGTCTGGTTAAAGGCTTGGACAGCTGGTGTCCGGGACGTGACGAAGCCTACATCGGTGTGATGATAGACGACCTGATCACCCAAGGTACGCAAGAGCCGTACCGGATGTTTACCAGCCGCGCCGAATACCGTTTGTTGCTAAGAGAAGACAACGCCGATTTGCGCCTGACCGAAAAAGGCCGTGAATTGGGTTTGGTGGACGATGAACGCTGGCAGGCGTTCGAGATTAAACGCGCCGCCATCGCGCAATTGCAGGACGGCCTGAAAAAGAAATGGGTCAGGACGGACAGCGAAGAAGCCGCGCAAGTCGAGCAGTTTTGGGGCAAGCCGATAGTGCGCGAAGCCAATTTGATGGATTTGTTGCGTCGCCCGGAAGTGGATGTGCAGCAGCTGTTGTCGTTTATGGGTGATGTGGACGACATGGATCCGCAAGTCGCCGAACAGGTTGAAATTCAGGCAAAATATGCCGGTTATATCGACCGGCAGCAAACCGAGATCGACAAAGCTTTGCGTTATGACCATCTGCGTTTGCCGGAAATTCTCGATTACAATGGCGTACCCGGCCTGTCCAATGAAGTCAGCGAAAAACTTAAAAAACAGCGGCCGGAAACCTTAGGTCAGGCATCGCGCATTCCTGGCATTACCCCCGCCGCTATTTCCCTGTTACTGGTTTATTTAAAGAAGAAAACTGCCTGATGGAAGCCTGTCTTGAGCAAAGCCGAAAGGCCTGTCGAAACATCCTGGAATCCGGGATAACTGCGTTAAATTTAACGGTCACTGATGCCCAAGTCGAGCAGTTGCTGGCCTTTATAAAGCTGATTGAGAAATGGAATAAAGCCTATAATCTGACCGCGATACGAAACCCTGAAGAAATGGCGCAGCTGCATATCCTGGACAGCTTGGCGATTGCGCCTCATATTCAAGGTCGGCAGATTATCGATATTGGCACCGGCGCCGGTTTGCCGGGTATTCCGTTGGCAATTTGTCTGCCTGACATCCACTTTACCTTGCTCGATAGCAACGCCAAAAAAACTCGCTTTGTGCAGCAGGTGGCATTGGAATTAAAGCTGAAAAACGTAACCGTCATCCATAGCCGGGTAGAAAATCATCAGCCTGAATGCGGCTATGATGCGGTGCTGACCCGTGCCTTTGCCAACTTGCCCGAGATAGTCAAATTAACCGCACATTTGCTGGCCAAAGAGGGCGTGTTATTAGCCATGAAAGGACAAATCCCAGAAGCGGAACTGGCGCAAATAGCCGCAAAAAAATCAGTTATATCGGTAAGTGTGCCGGGAAGCGATGTTGAACGATGTCTAGTACGAATAGAATCGCCTGAACAGGCCGAGGTAAAATAAGTGGGAAAAGTTATAGCAATAACCAATCAAAAAGGCGGCGTGGGCAAAACCACGACCAGCGTCAATCTGGCGGCTTCGCTAGCGGCGGCTAACCGGCGCGTGTTGCTGGTCGATCTTGATCCGCAAGGTAATGCGGCGATGGGCTGCGGCATCGATAAACAGGAAATCAAACATTCCAGTTACGACTTATTGATGGAA
The DNA here is from genome assembly GCA_047920955.1 of Methylobacter sp. Taxonomy (GTDB): domain Bacteria; phylum Pseudomonadota; class Gammaproteobacteria; order Methylococcales; family Methylomonadaceae; genus Methylobacter_A. The sequence goes on from JBLRXA010000036.1 coordinate 20,475, forward strand.
GAAGTACCTGCGTCGGAAACTGTCATTCAACTGCCTGAAATCGGTTTTTCGGTGATTCCCGGCAATTCCGATTTGACCGCAGCGGAAGTGGAATTAATGCATGCCGACCATAAGGAGCGGCGCTTGGCCGATGCTCTCATCCCGATAAAAGCCGACTATGACTTTATTTTGATTGACTGTCCGCCGTCGCTGAACATGCTGACTTTGAATGCGATGGTCGCCGCCGACAGCCTGCTGATACCGATGCAATGCGAATATTATGCGCTGGAAGGCTTGTCCGCATTAATGAGCACGTTGAAAAATATCCAGGATTCGGTCAATCCGGCGCTGCATTTGGAAGGCATCCTGCGCACCATGTACGACGACAGAAACCGCCTGACCAAAGACGTGTCGGAGCAACTGATACGCTATTTTGGCGATAAAGTATTTCGCACCTGCATTCCCCGGAATATTCGTCTGGCGGAAGCGCCAAGCCATGGCTTGCCGGTGCTGAGTTACGATAAATCATCGCGGGGGTCTGTGGCTTACATTGCGCTGGCCGGTGAAATGATCAGAAAAGAAAAACACGACAGCGCATGACTTTAAAAAAACGTGGCTTAGGTCGGGGGCTTGAAGCCTTGTTAGCGGATGAACCGGCTAAAGAGGAACAACATCAGGCGCAAATTCTACCCGTGCGCGAACCGGCGCTGGCTGAGGTTCAGCTAGCGCCCGTCATGGTCGAGGACGCCGATAACCGTGCCGACATGGTGGTTGCCTTATTTAAAAGTATTCAGCGGGAAAATCTGCTGTTGCGGGAAGAGGCTGAAGCGTTAAGAGCCTTGATTGAAGAATTTGAAGCCCTAGTCCGCGCCGATCTGTCTGAATCGGCGGGCGGATTACATGATTAAAAAAGAGAACAGTTGAACATTATGGCAGTAAAAAAACGCGGATTAAATCGGGGACTGGATGCGTTATTGGGCAATATGCCCGGCATTGCCCATCACCACGAAAGTGAGACCATCGAGGAAGGTCATACGCTGCAAAGCTTGCCTATCGAATACATGCAACGCGGCAAGTATCAGCCAAGAAAAGATATGAACCCCGAAAGGCTGCAAGAACTGGCCGATTCGATTAAGGCGCAAGGCATCATACAGCCGGTGGTGGTACGTAAAATTTCCGTAGACAAATACGAAATCGTCGCCGGAGAGCGGCGCTGGCGGGCTGCGCAATTAGCCGGATTGCAGCAAGTGCCGGTGGTCATTAAAGACATCGACGACCGCACTGCCATGGCCATCGCGTTGATTGAAAACATACAACGGGAAGACCTGAACCCGCTGGAAGAAGCCGACGCACTCAGGCGTTTGCTGGACGAATTCGATATGACTCATCAGCAAGTCGCCGATGCCGTGGGCAAATCGCGCACCACGGTGACCAATTTATTGCGCTTAATCGATTTGCACCCGGAGGTCAAAAAACTATTAATCAATAAGCAGCTGGAAATGGGCCATGCCAGGGCGCTGCTGTCTTTAGACGGCGTAAAACAGGTGGCGATAGCCAACAAAATTGTCAAAGAAGGCTTAACAGTCAGGGCCGCAGAACGCCTGGTTAAAGACAACCAAGCCGAACCCAAAACCGCCAAGACTAAGACAATAGACAACGACACCTTGCGTCTACAAGACGATTTGACCACAAAACTGGGCGCCAAAGTGGTGATCGACCATAAAGACAACGGCAGCGGAAAACTGGTCATAGCCTATTCCAGCCTGGAAGAGCTGGATGGGATTATCGGGCAAATTAAATAGCGCCAGATAATAGACAGGCGCCGCGTTTTTCTCGTTTCTCGTAGGTTTTATCAAGGCGGCTTTATTTTCTCTAACATTTGTTAATTACTGAGATTGACCAGATGGAACAAATTATTAACCTTCACATTGAAAAACTACCTGAAGGCGTTTATTTGGCCACATCAGATGATATTGCCGGCTTGATCGCTCAAGGACGGACAATAACAGAAACCTTAGAAATTGCCCGTGACGTAGCCAAAAAGCTTCTGGAAGCGCAAGCCGAACACCACCAACTTTCCAATCTCAAGCAAACTGAGGATTCGTTCGATTATCCGTTGGTTGTAGGTAGCTAAATGGGGCAGCTGGGTGGTTTTTGTTAGCGTGAAATGGCCAAACGATTAAAGCAGTTAGGGTTTCAATTCGACAGGCAAGCCGCAGGTAGTCACGAGATTTGGTACAACTCAAGCACCCGCCGTTATACAACGATACAATCATCCGGGCGATATGCCGGAAGGCACTTTGCGTGCTATTTTGAAACAAGCAGGCATTTCCGTTACTGAGTTTTTATCCCGATAGATGGTTTCTTACATAAACTCGCTTGGTATTCGGAGAAAACCGACAGATTTGTTATCATCCTAATGCGTAATCGATCTATTAGAGCGATTTACCGACTTTCGTGGATACTGTTTTTTTTCTACTCATCTGGAGCCGAACCATGCTTAAAATGATTCAATCGAGTTTGAAATATTTCATCGTCGGGGTTTTAGCGGTTATCCCGGTTGTTATCGTGATGCAAGTGCTGGTATTTTTGGAAACGATAGTGAGGGACTTTTTTATTTATATTTACGGGTATTCCAACAACGTTTTTATGACCGCTTTGGCATTCACGCTTTCTTTTGCCGCAATTGCCTATACCGGTTATCGGGTCACCGTATCCGAAAAAATGTGGATGCTGCATCAGGTTGAATTGCTGATTAACCGGATTCCGGTCATAAGGACGATTTATAGGGTCAGCAAAAAACTGGTCAACCTGCTCGGCAACCGCGAAGAAAGCCTGGCCAAAGAAATTATTTTTGTCGAATATCCCAAAGACGGCTTGTGGGTGCCAGCCTATGTCACCAATAAAATGGGTGAAATGCTGGTTGTTTATGTGCCGACTTCACCCAATCCGACATCCGGGTTCACCATTGTTGTGCATCAGTCCAAAGTGGTCAAATCCACTATGGACATTGAAGGCGTCAGCAGCTTTATTGTGAGCGTCGGCGTTGATGTGGAAGACAGGCAAAAGGACGAATTCGAGAAACTCGGACGCCTGACTCTCGGCGAAATCCGTAACACAGGCTAAAAACTGCATTTACTCAGGGAGCGGCCGACTCACCCGCTCCCTGCCCTGCTTGTCAATGGATTTCGATACTTTTGCGTTTGCCCTTTTCAGTCTTGGGCACAGTCACTTTCAAAATGCCATCCTTGAATGATGCTTTGGCATTGTCGCCATCAACATTATCAGGCAATGACAGCGTGCGTTGAAATTCGCCCTGCGTGATCTCGCGGCGGCAATATTTGCCTTTTTCCTCCTCCTTTTTTTCTTCCTTAGACGACGTGCGGATAGTCATGGTCTGATTGGCAATCGACACATCCACGTCTTCTTTCTTAACACCGGGCAATGCCGCATGAACTTCTATATTGTCGTCATGGTCGATAATATCAACCTTCGGGAAACCTATTTCCGGCAGGCTTGGCGCATTCCAGTCGAGTAAGCGCGGCCATTTGCGCGCCAGAAAATCATCAAAAAAATGATCAAATTCATCAAATGACATCAAACCGCCCAGCGATGTTTTGGGCACTACTTCAGACGCCTGTTTTGCGGTGTTCATTTCTTTAGTTGACATACATTTCTCCACGTTATGGATATTAATGGGCGGCTTAGATTGGGCCGTATTGTTCCAGTAAGAATGCCTGCTCAGCCTCAAGCCAGTCTTCCAGTTCGTAGCCGGGTGCAACCCCCCTGTTTTCAGCCTTGTAATAAGCGAATTCGGCAATCTTGGCCTCACGCGGTCAGGAAAGCTGAGTGTTAACGCTCCCGTATCGATAATCGGACTTGTTTGTTTTGCTTTTTTTAGCAATTGCAGCCATATTTCACCTCGTTATGCTTAAGCATTGGCTTTTGGATGCCAGCTATTTAAAACACTGGCCGCACCAGTTTAACGGGGAAAATAAGAAAAAATAGTAGTGCGAATACCTATGACACCCCGATATTCCAGACCGCCGATTAAGTGCGCGCCTTAAAAATTCTAAGTAATTTTAATGGTTCGGGATAGTCTGGTTGTGTGTTTTCGTTGCACTTAATAGGCGATTTTTTGCGTGGAATCAGGTAATTTACGTTTTAGCATTCTCAGTCAGATGCCTTGACATCCTCCCCCAGCTAAAGCAAGGGGATTCCTGATTACTCAGGAGCAAGCGCGTATCGCTACTACTTGCTGGTTTCTGCTGCTGACGACATTAGGCTAATTCCGAAATAATAAATACCAGTCCTGGCCTATCTTTAGGCAGGTCG
>JBLRXA010000037.1:0-24554 GCA_047920955.1 Methylobacter sp.
CTACGTTATTGATGTCGCGAATATTTTTTTCCAGTGAGTCCAATACGCGGTAAGTCCGGTCGTAGCCGACATTGGCGATACGCTGTTCTATCGCGGAAAAATCGGCCGGGGCTTGTGGTGTTATGCCGCCTTCCGGGCTGGGCAGGACAATAAAATCACCGGTGTTTAAGCCGAATCCGGCAAGTTTCCGTTGCCATGAGGCTATGATTTCACCAGCGCCGGATGAATTCACCAGGGTCGCGGGCGTATCTATCAGGTAAACGAATTTATTGGAATCCTGGTGGCGTTTGACAGTCTCTATCAATTCGTCGACCAGCGGCATTGCGGAATCGAAAATATCGGTAAAAACCAATACCAGATCAGAGCTTTCAATACTATGCTTGGTTAACAGCGAGGTGATGGGGGTGGATGGAGCGGCACTGATATTGGGGGCATCGATAAAAAGTTTGCTTTTCAGGCGGTCGCTATTCAGCGTTTTTAATTCTAAATAAGCGTTAATGCGTTCGCCTTCGCCTGGTTGTTCCTGCTCGATTCTGCGGCTGATTTGATAAAACGGGAACCGATGGTCGACATCCAATGCCGTACCGGGCAGGGTTGTCGGGTTGGCCTGGTTGCTGTGCAACAATACCGTAAATTTATGGTTGGCTGTTTGAATCCCCGAAAATTGATTCTCCGAGGCTAAATAATTATTGATAAATCTGGATTTGGCTGTCGAGTTGCCGCCGATCAGGCTGATTACCGGCCACCATGAGTTTTTACTGGCCGTTGTTTCATCACTATCGATAAGCCCCAAATCATATTCAAGCTGATCGAGTTCCTGAAAGACTTTTGATGCTTTTAGCAGTACCGGACTGTCAGCGGCAAAGTGTTTTTCAAGGTTAAGTAGGTATTTGCTAGCTGTCTTTTCAGTCATCAGTTTGGCACCGTATTTGTTGTATTTTTGGCATAAAATGGGTAGTAAAGTATACACCCAGAATAGGTAAATAAAAATAATGGGCCGGATAGTGTTATTTTGCAGCCAAATAAGTAATATATTCAGCCTTAATGCTTCAATCCACCGCCGTGAATAACGGGGTTACCTGAAAGGATAACGATGCTAAAGCATCGTTGTCAATGTTGAATGAATCTCCCAGGGGGAGAGTCCTCAAACCCACAAAGAAATTTAATCAAATGTGGTTTAGGAAAATAATTATAGGGGTGAAAAGGTTTGATTGGGATTCGATGTTTAGCGGTTTTGGCTGTTGCCGGTTTGTTGTCCGGTTGCGCGGTTCCCTTTTTAGGCGGCTATGGCGAAAACCACCAGTCACGGGAAGAATTCACGCAATACGCTGAAGCGGTGTTCCGTTTGCAAAATAAAATGTCCAGCGACGTGATGATGCTGATGGGCGACGGCAGCCCCAAATCTGATGCGGTGCTACAGTCCGAACAAAAGATGCGGCAGGTCTGCGCCGATCTTAACGAGTATGTTTCCCGCGATATTGATGGTTTAAGCAGTGGCTTTTTTTTAAGCCGACGCGTTGAAAAATCCGTTATAGCCTGTGAGCAGGCTGCGTTGGCCGTGCAAAAACTGTTGCAGCCTTAAGCTAATTAACGGCACTGGGGTGGCGGTGTCAGGATCGTGTTTTGCGCGGGTCGGCTATGATCGGTTTCCGGATAGTCCAGTGTGTAATGTAAACCACGGCTTTCTTTCCGCTGCTGTGCGCAACGGATAATTAATTCAGCAACAATGACTAAATTGCGCAATTCCAGTAAATCGCTGGTTACCCGGAAGTGCCGGTAATATTCGGCGATTTCCTTTTTCAGCAGCTCCACCCGGCTCATCGCACGGCTTAAGCGTTTGTCGGTCCTGACAATGCCGACATAGTCCCACATGAAACGGCGCAATTCATCCCAGTTGTGCGAAACCACCACCTCTTCATCGGAGTCGCTGACTTTCGATTCGTCCCAGTCGGGAAGTTCCGGGGACGGCAAAATGGCAGGCAATTTGAGCAGAATGTCTTCACTGGCGCGTTCAGCGAACACCAGGCATTCCAGCAGCGAATTGCTGGCCATGCGGTTAGCGCCGTGCAAACCGGTGCAGGCGGCTTCGCCGATGGCATACAGGTTGGCGATGTCGGTACGCGCATAGCTGTCGGTCAAGACGCCGCCGCAGGTGTAATGTGCGGCGGGCACCACAGGAATGGGCTGTTTGGTAATGTCTATGCCAAAATCAAGGCATTGCTGGTAAATGGTGGGGAAATGCTCACGGATGAACGGCTCCGGTTTATGGCTAATGTCCAGGTAAACACAGTCGATACCGCGTTTTTTCATCTCATGGTCGATTGCGCGGGCAACAATGTCGCGGGGCGCCAATTCTTCCCTTGGATCAAAATCCTGCATAAACGGCGAACCGTCCGGCAGTATCAACTTACCGCCTTCACCCCTGACCGCTTCACTGATCAGGAATGAATGCGCATGGGGATGGTAAAGGCAGGTCGGATGAAATTGCATGAACTCCATATTGCTGACCCGGCAACCGGCGCGCCAAGCCAAGGCAATGCCGTCGCCGGTCGAACTTTGCGGATTGGTGCTGTAAAGGTAAGTCTTGCTGGCGCCGCCGGTTGCCAACACCACGACCCGTGCGGCCATGGTCTTGACCTGCTGCTTTTTTGAATCCAGCACATAGGCGCCCAAAATCCGTTTTTCGGTATCGTTGGCGCGGGTAATCAATTCGACGACATTATGATGTTCAAACAACTCGATATTGGCATGTTCACGAGCCCGTTCAATCAGCGATAGCGATACCGCCTTGCCGGTGGCATCTGCGGTATGCACGATGCGGCGGTGGGAATGGCCGCCTTCGCGGTTTAGGTGCAGCTGTATTTCCCCTGTTGCGGATTGTTCCTCGGTAAATGCCACGCCCTGTTGTCTTAACCAGTCTATCGAGCTTTTGCCGTGTGTCACTGTCAGCCTGACAATGTCGGGGTCGCATAAGCCGGCACCGGCATTGAGCGTATCGTCAATGTGCGACTCAATCGAATCGTCGGCACCGAAAACCGCAGAGATACCGCCTTGCGCATAATAGGTGCTGGCCGTGGTCAAGGAAAATTTCGACAACACCGCAATATGGAGGGCATGGTCTGCTAACTTAAGTGCCAGGCTAAGCCCGGCACCGCCGCTACCGATAATCAGGACATCGTAATTTTGCATTAAAAAAAGCCGTCAGTTGGGCAAAGGAAAGGACGTTTATTGTACTAACACACTGGGTTATTATTGATGGATAATAAGGCCTTTTAGTGTAATAGCACAATTTTATATCAACTACCCCCACAGGTTGTTATTTCCCCGTATCAGTTATTCCATTAATCGTACTAAATTGAGGTTTTTATGTTCCCAAAAGTGAAGTGGTGTTTTTTTTTAATCGTTTTGTTTAATCAAAATGCAGTGGCGCAATTGCCGGATTTTACCGAAATGGTGAAATCCAACGGCGTTGCCGTCGTCAATATCAGCACCACGCAAAAAGCGCAGCCCGAGTCTGAAAATACCCTTACAGAGCAACAACTGCCAGAAGGGATTCCGCCTGAAATGGAGGAGTTTTTCAAGCGTTTTTTAAATGAACAAGGCGGCGATTTTGCACCGAGGGACACAACGTCCTTAGGTTCCGGTTTTATCATTTCAGCGGATGGCTACCTGCTGACTAACCACCATGTGGTTAAAGATGCCGATGAAATTGTGGTCAAATTCTCCGACCGGCGGGAATTGCTGGCCAAACTGATCGGCTCCGATGAGCGTACCGACGTCGCCTTATTAAAGGTTGAAGCCAAAGATTTGCCCGCAGTCACTATCGGCGCGCCTGACAAACTCCAAGTCGGCGAGTGGGTTCTTGCCATAGGTTCGCCGTTCGGCTTTGAGCAATCGGTCACCGCCGGCATTGTCAGCGCCAAAGGCCGCAGCCTGCCCGGCGGCAATTATGTGCCGTTTATACAGACTGACGTTGCGATCAATCCGGGCAATTCAGGCGGGCCGTTATTCAATATGGAAGGCAAAGTCGTCGGTATCAATTCGCAAATTTACAGCCGCACCGGCGGTTTTATGGGGCTTTCGTTCGCCATCCCAATGGATGTGGTGATGAACGTCGTCGAGCAAATAAAAACGTCCGGCAAAGCTTCGCACGGCTGGTTAGGCGTACAAATACAGGATGTAACCCGGGAACTGGCCGAATCATTCGGCATGAAAAAACCGCAAGGTGCGCTGATAGCCAAAGTATTGCCCGACAGCCCGGCAGAACAAGCAGAATTGCAGATTGGCGATATTATTACCGAATTTAACGGCCAGGCTATCCAATCATCGGCCGATTTGCCGCCAATGGTTGGCATAACGCCCATCAATGAAAAAGCCACTTTAAAAATCATCAGGCAAGGCGAAACTAAATCCATCAGCTTCAAGGTCGGGCTTTTGCCTGATGAGGCCGGTAAATTGGCAGGCATGAAAGAGTCGCCAAAGCTGTCCCATAATCGGCTGGGCATGACTGTGGTTGATTTGACCGATACGCAAAGGGAAGCGTTGCAAGTGGTTAAAAACGGCGTGTTAGTGCAGGATGTTGGCAAAGGTGCCGCCAAAGAGGCGGGCATTCGGCGCGGCGATGTCATTTTACGCATTCAGAACAGCGTCATCCATGATGCCGCCGATTTTGAAAAAATCGTTAAAGCCCTCCCGGTCGGAAAATCGGTTGCCGTACTGGTACAGCGGCAAGGCAGCCCAATATTCCTAGCCCTTAAGATAGACAAATAAAGCGCGGGGCACACCGATCTCGAATAGGCAAAAAGCCTGTTATATTTAGCCTATTCAACGGCTTACACGTTAGGCCTTCCAGGTTTCTAAAACCTGGAAGGCCTGCGTTCGGCAGCCCATAAACAGGAAGTCACTTTGTTTTTTTTGCTTTTTTCTTGCCGGTCAATTTGTCCCACAGTGTAACGGCGCCGTCTGATATGTCGTTTAACTCGTTCCAAAGCGAGTTGCCTTTTTGGCCTGTTGTTTGCTGCGGCTTATCTGTCTTGCTTGGCGGCAATGAAATGATATGTCGCGGTGAATTTTTGCTGATCTCGATGAGGACATCCAACCGCATAGGTTGCTTAATGTCGCGGGAAGTATTGTTGGATTCGTCGCAGACAACGGTATATGACGCTATTAGTTTTTTGTCGACATAGGGTTGGAGCCTTGCATTGAGCGCTTGACGGATTTTAGTCCGGAATGCGATGTTATTGTCGGGGCGGTACTGGGTCGCTGAGGCGTAATAAGATGAAATTTCAGCTGTTATTTTTTCTATAGGCGTTTCTGACATGGTTTAAATCTCTGCTTCGGGTAGTTAATAGTCTGTGCTTAAAGTATCCACCAACTCATTTATCAGGACAAGCGTCTTGTTCAACCTCTGTGCGCTTATCTTGTTTTAGCGGCGGCAATGGACAGTATTTTCGCCGCACACCCTTTGCCTTTCACCTGCGTTATAGCGTATCTTTCACGGCAATTTTAACGACCACCCTCACGGAGCCACACAATGACCCATCATGTTACCTTGACCCAGTTTATTATCGAGCAACAGCGCGAGTTGCCGGGTGCGTCGGGGACGTTTACCTCACTGTTGAACGATGTGGCGACGGCCTGCAAGAAAATTTCGCATTTAGTCAATCGGGGCGACTTGGTCGGGGTATTGGGCAGTGCCGAATCCGAGAATGTACAAGGCGAAGTGCAGAAAAAACTGGACATCATCAGCCATGACATCATGGTCGATGCACTCGACTGGACGGGGCATTTGGCCGGTATGGCCTCGGAAGAAACCGATGGCATTATCCCCATTCCCGCGCAATACCCCAAAGGCAAATACCTGGCCTTGTTCGACCCGCTGGACGGCTCGTCCAATATCGATGTCAACCTCGCAGTGGGCACCATATTTTCGATACTGCGTTGCCGCGAAGGCGCAGAACCGGCGCTGGACGATTTCTTGCGCAAAGGGACAGAACAGGTTTGCGCCGGCTTCGTGCTGTACGGGCCGTCAACGATGATGGTGCTGACCACCGGCCACGGCGTTAACGGTTTCACCCTGGATCAGGACATAGGCGAATTTATCCTGACCCACCCCGCAATGACCATTCCTGACGAAACCCGCGAATTTGCCATTAACATGTCCAACCGGCGTTTTTGGGAACCGCCGGTACAACGCTATATCGACGAATGTTTGCAGGGCGCGGAAGGCGTACGCGAAAAAGATTTCAATATGCGCTGGATTGCGTCGATGGTGGCCGAGGTTTACCGGATACTGATGCGCGGCGGCGTTTTTATGTACCCGTACGATTTGCGCGATCCGTCAAAAGCAGGCAGGCTGCGCCTGATGTACGAAGCCAATCCTATGGCGTTTATTGTCGAACAGGCGGGCGGAGCCTGTTCGACCGGGCGTGAGCGCATACTTGATATTGCACCTACCGGCTTACACCAGCGGGTTCCGGTCATTTTAGGCTCGAAAAATGAGGTCGGGCGGATTGTCGGCTATCATAAAAATGAAGGCGTGATTTAAGGCCATTTCGTAATTATTCAGTCCCCCAGCAATTAAGGTCTGCGTCCGGCAACCCGTAGATACTTGGGTATAAACACGAAAAACCACGCAAATTTCGTGTTTTTTCGTGGCTTTCGTGGTGGTATGCTATTTTTTGGAATTAGCCTTACCTCATTTCCTGAAACAGGCTATCAACATTTCTGTGGGTTCGGTTTTGCCTGCAACCAACCACCATCAAGGGCATTCTTTCCCGGAAATTATCTTGGCAGGATTATAATTGCGAAAATCAATGTCCGGAAAAATATTGTCCATAATCTCTAACGCCGTCAAATAACGCTCGTTAATCCTATTCTTGCGGATACTGTCATGTAAATAATTAAACCGCGCCAGATGGTCGGTGACGCGTTTGTTGGCATAGTCGATGGTTGTGCCCGATTTCATGATGAACGGCCAATCGGAAGCCTGTGCCAATAAAACCGACCGTGCCGCCTGGTTTAACGTCCGCGTCTGTAGCGGCGTCAGCGTTAAGCCCTGGACATCGCTTGCCAATTTTTCCATATCCGTTTCGGCCTTGTGCAGCAACGGATAAATCCAGTCATTGCTGTCATTAATCCAATAATTTGAATAGCCTTGGTCGCCCCAAGTTGAGGCCGCCGGTGTGGCGATTTGCGGCACTGGCTGCTGCGTCAAATACTCATTGCAAGTGATAGCCCGCACCGTGTTACTGCCTTCACTGGCCAACCTCAATACGGATTCTAGCCAATAGGTGCCCTCAAACCACCAATGGCCGAACAATTCGGCATCGTAAGGCGCGACAATAATGGGCGGCCTGTCCATTGTGGCGGCCAACTGCTGTATTTGCTGTTGGCGTTTATGGATAAAATCTTGGGCATGTTGGCGGGCTTTAGCCCTGGCGCGTTTCGGGTTGTAAATGTCCTTGGGGCCATCGCCGCCAGTGACGCGATAGTATTTGATGCCGGTATTGATGCGGGTTGCCCCGTCGAGAATATAGGGTGCGATATAATCCAAATCCAGCTCGAAACCAATATCGCGGTAATACTCGCGGTAATCGAAATCCCCCGGATAGCCCTCCTTCGAACTCCAAACTTGCCGTGACGATTCGGGGTCACGCGCAAAAGCGGCGACACCGTTAGCACAAGCCAGCGGGGCATAAACCCCGTTACGGGGCGGCGAACTGGCGTCCAAAATGCCATGGCTATCGACAAAAAAATAACGGATACCGGCATCGGCCAATGCTGTTTCCAGCCCCGGATAATAAGCGCATTCCGGCAGCCAAAAACCGGTCGGCGCCGCGCCCAAATGCGCTTTAAAGGTAGCGACGCCGGTATTAATCTGGTTACGCACTGCAGCTTCGCTGACATTAAGCAACGGCAAAAAACCGTGGGTTGCTGCGGTCGTTATCAATTCCAGCTTACCGGTGGCCTGATGTTTTTTAAACGCCGAAACTAAATCGCCACGATAACGCTGCTGATAAGTTTTTAGCGTGTTCAGAAAAAAGCGGCGATATAAGCGCGCCAATTTCCGGTATTCGGGCTGCTTCCGGGTTCTGGCAACTTCCTTTTCCGCCAATTCCAAACGGCTGTATAAATAATTCAGATAACGGGTTTGCAGCAAGTCGTCGCGCAGCATCGATATCAGCGTCGGCGACAAAGATAGCGTCAACCGGTAATCTATCCGGTCGTTTTCCAGCCGGTCAAGCACACCCAGCAGCGGCAGATAGCATTCGGTAATGGCTTCGAACAGCCAGTTTTCTTCAAAAAAACTGTCATGTTCAGGATGCCGCACATAAGGAAGATGCGCATGAAGGACAATAGTTAAAAAACCGAGGTCGGATTTTGTCATCACGCAGGCTTATCGGCGCCTTGGCCGGACGCATTTTTGCTCTGGCAAGCAGCCTGATTTTCAAGGGCTTGGCGCGGATTCATTCGGCTATGGGGTGGGTAAACGGTGTTTGAACGGGCTAACACGATAAAATTATCATCCATGCCGGTTTGCCCGATTGCGGCGGAGTAAGCAATTGGATTGGCTGAAATGGGTAAAGATACATGTTGTTGGTTTTCGGATTTATCCAGGCTTACGTCAAACCATGATGCGGCGGATCCCGTTGCCATTGTTTCCTCTGCTTGCCCATAAATCCTCAAGGTCAGCGGATGGGCGCCACTGTTATCGGGCGTAGCAACTTGGTTTTGCCCAATATTCCAATACGCATGAATATGGCCGGGGGCAATCGGCAACAGCATCAGCTCAGGGAGATTGCCGGACACTTTCGGCGCAAAATCACGGCCGATTTCCTCGCTGATGTCGAACAGCTCTCTGGCAGAAAACTTTATTTTTTCAACGCGTTTCGGCATCCTGCTCGAAAAGCAGGGCGTAAAATCCCGACTGATTTCCTGGCTTATTTCAAACATTTCTTTTGCCGACAAGTTTATTTGGGGAGTGTATCCTGAATGCAAAAACGTCATTACCAGCCTTAAACCTTACGATTACCTTATCCGAAATCCATCCTTACACAGACGCTAAAAACAGCTGCCTTCCCTAATTTTCATGGATTCTATAGTGGATACGCAGGAAAATTAAGCCTTTCAAAGTATACGTAGTAAACACCGCAGGGTCTAGTGTAGCTATCAACTTAGACGTGTATTCAAAGACGGGAGATCATCCATTTTCCGGAAATTACCTATTTACTCGCCATGAAGCCAATGTTTTCTTCGTTGTGTTAAAAAACGTTTGGTTGCCTGATTATTTGTGGCGCTGGCAAATTTTAACATTCACCGTTAAAACAAGTTCCGGTAATATATGCGGACTTTCACTGGAGATTGTTCAAATGACTTTTTTATCAAAATATTGCCTAGTTGGTGTTTTTTTACTAACCAGCCCAGCGGCCTTCGCTGCAAGCGATCTCATCTCGCCTAAAGAAGCCGCTGCCATGAACGGCAGCAAAACGGCGGTCATTGTCGATGTGCGTGAAGATGACGAATGGAACCAACACCATATCCCCGGCGCCATCCATATTCCGTTGGCGCAATTAAACGACCGGCTGGCGGAGCTTGAACCGTATAAAAACAGCCCAATCATTACCCAATGCCATAGCGGCAGACGTTCGGCAAAAGCGCACTTGGCTTTAATCGCCGCCGGATTTACCAAGGTTTACGACCTGGAAGGCGGCATACAAGCCTGGGACGAACAAGAGCTGTTAACCGAATAACGATTGACGCCATTTCCTGAAAAGAATAGCCCTAAATAATTGTCCACGAAAAACACGAAAAACACGAAATTTTCGTGGCTTTCGTGTTTTTCGTGGACGTTGTTTTATACAGCCCAAGATCATCAGGGGACATTCTTTCTCGGAAATCACCTAACGCCTTTTTATCTTAAACCTAAAGCCTATGTTTATCTCAAGCAAACCCATTCCCGTTCGCGAACGCCTGATTATGGCGCTCGATGTGCCCAGTATTCCCGAAGCGCAGGCTTTGGTCGAAGAACTTGGCGATTCGGTGATTTTCTACAAAGTCGGCATGGAACTGTTCATGTCGGGCGATTATTTCGGTTTTATCGAATGGCTCAAGCAGCACGATAAAAAAGTTTTTGTCGATTTGAAGTTTTTTGATGTGCCCGCGACCGTAGGCCGTGCCATTAAAGCCTTGAGCAGCAAAGGCGTTGATCTTGCCACTATCCACGGAAACGATGCGATTATGGAAGCCGCCGCCAAAGATAAAGGTGATCTTAAAGTATTGGCGGTCACCGCGTTGACCAGTTTGGATCGTGGCGATTTGGACGATTTGGGTTTCAAATGCGACGTGCGCGAACTGGTGTTATCCCGCGCCAAACGCGCGTTGCAAATCGGCTGCGACGGCATTGTTTCATCCGGGCTTGAAGTTGAGATGCTGCGGCAGGAACTCGATCACAAGTTGTTGGTGATCACGCCGGGCATCAGGCCGGTCGATAACCGCGAAGAGGACGACCAAAAACGCGTGGTCAGCGTCGAAATGGCGTTCCAAAATGGCGCCGATTACATCGTCGTTGGACGGCCTATCCGCGATGCCGAAAACCGTAAAGCGATGGCCGAAAAAATCCAGGGGCAGATTCTTGCCCAGTTTCAGCCGTCTTGATAGCTTAAAAGGCTAGCCTTGCACCTTATTTGGATATTGCCCTGCGACTATGGAATTCGATCTAGCCTTTACCACCTCCTATTGGGTCGCCTTTGTCATGGGCCTGTTCAGCAGCCTGCATTGCATCGGCATGTGCGGCTCCATTATCGGCACCTTAACGCTCAGCCTGAAACCGGAAATACGCAGCCAAAAGAAAAGCCTGCTGCCTTTTGTCTTCAGTTACAACATCGGCCGCGTGACCAGTTACACCCTTGCCGGGGGCTTGGCCGGTGTTATTGAAAGCTTAATTACCTTGGGCATCGGCGACGTCAGCGGCCACCGGCTGCTGCAAGTGCTGTCCGCCATCATCATGACCGGCGCAGGACTCTACATAGGCGGCTGGTTTCCCCGCTTTGCCTACATTGAAAAAGTCGGCCTGCGTTTTTGGAAAATCATCGAACCTTTTGGCCGCAAACTGATTCCGGTCAAAAATCCGCTACAGGCTTATGTGTTTGGCATGATTTGGGGTTGGTTGCCGTGCGGTTTAATCTATTCGGCTTTAGCACTGGCGGCAACCGCAGGCGATATTCAAAAAAGCGCACTGACCATGCTGTTTTTCGGGCTTGGAACTTTACCGGCAGTCATGGGAATCGGTATAATGACCGGCTTATTAACGAGGCTGTCCAGAATGCAGCGGTTCAAACAGATTATCGGTCTGTTTATGATCATCCTGGCTCTGCTGGCTGCCCTGCCCTGGTTAAACCCCATGGCGATTACTTCACACACTGCACTACATTAAGAGGCTTTTATGGATCATTTTAGCGCGATTATCGGTCAATCCCCTGCATTGGATTCATTAATTCGTAGCGCCAGAATCGTTGCCGCTACCGACGTCACTGTACTGCTCAAAGGCGAAACCGGCACCGGCAAGGAAGTGCTCGCAACCGCCATTCAACGGGCCAGTCCGCGTGCCAACGAAGCCTTCATTACCCTAAATTGCGCAGCGTTGCCTGAAAGCCTGATCGAATCGGAATTGTTTGGCCATAAAAAAGGCTCCTTTACCGGCGCGACCGCCGATAAACAAGGCCTGTTTCAGGCGGCCAATGGCGGCACGTTGTTCCTTGATGAAATCAATTCCTTGCCGCTGTCGATTCAGGCCAAATTGCTGCGTTTCCTGGAATCGGGCGAATGCCTTGCCGTTGGCGAAATCAAACCGTACAAAGTCGATGTCCGCGTCATTTCCGCGACCAATGCCGACTTGGACAAGCAAATTGAGGCCGGTGAATTCAGATCGGATTTGTATTTTCGTTTGAATGTGGTGCCCTTAGAACTGCCGCCGCTGGCAGAACGCAGCGAAGACATTGAAGCACTGGCCAATCATTTCCTGAACCTGTTTGAATCGGCGTACACGCTAACGGCGCCCAAGTTCAGCAAACAGGCATTAAAAGTAATGAAAGCCTACCCTTGGCCGGGCAATATCCGCGAATTGCGTAACTTATGCGAAAGGCTCAGTATTTTATTGGCAGGCAGCGTCATCGAACCGGACAATTTACCGTCTGAATTTATTGCTGGCAGATACACCAGCAGCAAACCCATCCTGGACACCTTCACCCTGCCTGAATCCGGTGTAGAACTGGATACCGTCGAAGCCAACTTAATTAATCAGGCGCTAAACCGCACCAAAGGCAACCGCAGCAAGTCGGCAAAATTATTGGGCATTTCCCGCGACACTTTGCTTTATCGTATGCAAAAACACGGCTTTGCGATGTAATTCTCGCTGTGTGTAACGACTCAGAGCCAGCACTGCTGAGTCGTTTTACGGCCTTCAATCCTTTCTTACCCACTGTACAGTGACATTGTCACTTTTCCCCTGAGCGCGGAATATTGCTAACCGCGTCAGTTTAGCCAGCTCGTCCTTGCCGCTGCCAGGCTGAGCCAAATGCAACCATTCGGTTTGTTTGACGTACTCCCAAAAACCATCGCTGCACAGCACAAACGTCTCGCCCTTTGCCATCGCCGGATATTGCCTGATCTCCATTTCAGGCACTTTCAGGATATTGATGCTGCGGGTCAATTGGTTCTGTTCGGGATGTTGCGCCATCTGTTGTTCGCTAATTTTGCCCGCATCCAACAATTCTTGCGGAACCGAATGATCCGGCGTCCGCCACACAATCTGTTGCGGATTAAGCCTGTACACGCGTGAATCGCCGCAATGCGCCGTCAATACCCGCTGTTCATCCAGATAAAGGATGGCGCAGGTGGTATGCGCCTCATGGCCTGCGCGGTCGCTGGCGAACAGCACCGCCATTTCATTAACCGCCGCCGTCATCCACGCCGAAAAAACCACGGCAGGATTTTGCGCCAGCTGTTTGGCATAAAATTCGGCGTTTTTTAACAGGCCTTGACAAAAAAAACGCGAGGCCTTTTCCCCGCCATGATGGCCGCCCAAACCATCAGCAACAACGAACAGCGCATAACTGTCGCTGATCTTATGCGCCATAAAATCTTGATTAACTTCACGATCGCCCGCCGAAGTCAGTTGATAAAATGTCAGCGCCATAGCTGCCTCAGCTCAAACGCTTTGCCGCAACCGAGCCGCACGCATGATCTGCTTTAAGTCCCTGACCGTTTGCGCCAATCCCGAAAACAGCGCCTGCGCGATAATCGAATGGCCGATATTGAGTTCAGTGATTTGCGCGATGGCACAGATCGCTTCGACATTATAAAAATTCAGGCCATGCCCGGCGTTCACTTGCAGACCGGCGCTGTGCGCATACAGCGCCGCTTGGCTGATGCGCGCCAGTTCTTGCGCTTGCCGCAGCGGCGTGTCGGCTTCGGCATAGCAGCCGGTATGCAATTCAATCACCGGCGCGCCAGCTTTTATTGCGGCATCAATCTGCACTTCATCAGGGTCGATAAACAGTGACACTTCGATGCCGGCATTGGCCAAGCTATCGCAAGCCCATTGCAAACGGGGCAAATTACCGGCGACATCAAGCCCGCCTTCGGTGGTCAGTTCTGCGCGTTTTTCCGGCACCAGGCAACAGGCGAACGGGCGCACTTTAAGCGCAATGCCGACCATTTCATCAGTGACCGCCATTTCCAGATTCAGCCGGGTGTGCAGCATGTCTTTTAATAAATAGATGTCCCTATCCTGAATATGCCGACGGTCTTCGCGCAAATGCGCGGTGATACCGTCGGCGCCGGCCTGTTCGGCCACCAGAGCCGCCTGAACCGGTTCGGGATAAAGCGTACCTCTGGCCTGCCTCAAAGTGGCGACATGATCGATATTGACGCCTAATAAGATGTTGGTTTTGTTCATGGTTTAGTTTGTTTGATGATGTATGGCTGTTGGCGTTGCCGCAATGATGTTACGGATCACCGCCCGACTTTTAAGCGGTTTGCCCTGCAAATGAACATCAATGACTTTGCGCATCAGTATTTTTGCTTCACTCAACACCTGCGCGTCGGTCAGTTCTTTGGCATTGAGCGCCTGCAACGTTTCGCCCGAAAACAAGCCGTCTTCCGCTGCAACTGGCCATTGCCCTGCTTCAACGTGGTATTTTTTTAACGGCTCAATCGGCTGTTCATGATGGTCATATTCCAGCTGCAAGGCGTAACCTGCGGCTTCAATCAACTTAAGTTCAAACAGCCGTAAAGCCGCTTCGGTGCCGGAACCTTCGGCCAAACTGGCTAAACAGGCTTGGTAAGCATCGAACACGTCGGGATGCGGATCGTATTTGTGCAAAAAACACGCGACCAGCTCGTTGATATAAAAACCGCAATACAGCGCCATGCCTTGTAGCCCTTTAAACGGCTGCATCGTATCGACAGCGGTCAGCGTTTTTAATTCGGCCTTGCCGAGATAGGACAGACTTAATGGAATGAACGGTTGCAGCAGTCCGGCGCTTGTCGATTTGGCTTTTCTCACGCCTTTGGCAAGCAACGAAATCCTGCCGAAATCGCGGGTTAACGCATCAATAATCAGGCTGGTTTCGCGGTATTTATGCTGCTGCAAAATAAACGCGGGTTGTAAATAAACCGCCGTTTCAGTCATTAAAACCTAGGCTTTGCAAGGCGCGTTCGCTATCCGACCAGCCTTTTTTAACTTTAACCCAAAGCTGCAAATACACTTTTTGTCCGAGCAGTTTTTCTATATCAATCCTGGCATCGGTGCCGACTTTTTTCAGCATCTCGCCGTCTTTGCCGATGACGATGTTCTTTTGGGTCAAGCGTTCCACCCAGATAATCGCGTAGATTTTGGTGATGTTAGGCTTTTCTTCGTAGCGTTCAATTTCGACGGTCAACGCATAAGGCAGTTCGTCGCCTAAGCGCCGGGTCAGTTTTTCCCTGACAATTTCGGCGGCCAAAAAACGTTCCGATCGGTCGGTGACCTGATCTTCGGGATAAATCAAATCGCGCTCCGGCAACAAGGCCATAATCAGACTTTCCAGCTGGTCGAGATTCGTCCGTTTTAATGCCGAAATCGGCACCAAATGCTGGAACGGAAAACGGTGCTGCGCTTCGTTAAAGAAGGTCAAAATCGCTTCTTTGTCGGCAACCTTGTCGACCTTATTGACGGCCAAAATGACCGGCAAACCGGCCTGTTCCAGTTTTTTGAAAATTTCCTCGTCGTATTCATGCCAGGACAAGCCGTCAATCAGCCAGACAATGACATCGACGCCCAGCAAAGTGGTTTCCGCCGTGCGGTTCAAATACCGGTTTAGTGCGTACTTTTCGTTGTTGTGCATCCCCGGCGTATCCATATAAATGGCCTGCCCGGCGTCGGTGGTGTTGATGCCCAGAATACGGTGCCGCGTGGTTTGCGGTTTGCGCGAGGTGATGCTGATTTTCTGCTTCAGCAAATGATTCATCAATGTTGATTTACCGACATTGGGGCGCCCAATCAGGGCGACGAAACCGCAATTCATCTAGTGTCCTTGGTTAATAATTCGAGCATAAGCTCTGCTGCCGATTGCTCGGCTTTCTTTCTGGAATTGCCGGTGCCGATACAAGACTCTGCCAGCAATGGCGTGGTACATTTGACCCTAAAGGTCTGCTCGTGAGCCAGCCCGGACATGGTCATCAAAGTGTAATCCGGCAGCTCCATTTTTCTCGATTGCATTAACTCCTGCAATTGAGTCTTGGGGTCTTTTTGCCAATTATTCATCGACAAGTCGGCCAGTTTTTCCTCGAATAACTGCAAAATCCAAGGCTGACAGACGTCCATGCCTTGATCGTTGTACAACGCGCCGATAATGGCTTCCAACGCATCCGACAAAATTGAGTCACGACGGAAGCCGCCGCTTTTCAACTCGCCCGAACCGAGCAGCAAATAATCGCCCAATTTATGTTTTCTGGCCAATTCGGCCAGCGAGCCCTGGTTAACCAGGCTCGCCCGTAACCGGCTTAAGACGCCTTCACTGGCTTCGGGAAACAGCTCGTATATCTTTTGCGCGATGACAAAACCCAAAATGGAGTCGCCCAAAAATTCCAGCCGTTCGTTGTTGGTGGAACTGGCACTCCTATGCGTCAACGCGTTAACAAAAAGCTGGGGGTTATTGAACGTTATCCCCAACTTTTTCGCTAATTCTTCAGGCTTTTTTATCACTCCCTACCCACCTCGATAACTTCATGAAATTCGGCCAACAGGCTCAGATTGCCGACTAATTTCACCACCGTTTCATACTCGATTTCCACTTTGACATAATTGCCGCGTTTGACAATCTTAATATTGTCTTGGGTGACATCGTAAACGTAATTGATACTGAAACGTTTGTTCAAACTGTCCCTGATTTCAAACTCGCCTTTGGATGCGAGATCGGGCGTTTCTTTCAAGGCTTCCAGCGCGCTTTTAACTTTACCGTGATCCAGATAAATAGGTACAACTTTCAATGTCAATAACACAAAAAAGCCGATTAGACCCAAAATAAGAAGAATAGCAATCAGGGTTAAACCTTGCTGACGCTTAGGCGATAAATTCATTTTTTTCTCCAGATGATTTTAAAAAGACGTAACTACTCACTCTATTTTAATGTTCGCTTCTGTAATGTCCAAAGCCAGCTTTGAACTCCGACAGCACTCTTTCTGGAGTCCAAAGCTGGCTTTGGACAGTAAGAATCGGCTTTGCGGTTAATAAAAGGGGTAAGTAATTACAAAAGACAAGTATAGTTCAGCTTATTTCAACACAGTGCCGATACGGTCAAAGCCGATGCCTTTATGCTGCCAGTCCCAACTCATCCAGATAAAAAAGGCTTGCCCCACCAGGTTTTCTTCGGGAACCGTGCCCCAGTAACGGCTATCGTTACTGTTGTCGCGGTTGTCGCCCATGACAAAATAATGCCCTTGCGGAACGGTATAAACGCCTTCGGCAGACGCCGCGCCATTCCTGATTAGAATATTATGTTCAACACCCAGCAAATCTTCCAGCAAGTGTTCATTGCCGGTCATATCCTCGCCTTGTCCTACGCCCTGATAGCGCCCTAAGGAAACCTGATTAACTGGCACACCGTTGATAGTCAGTTTTTTGTTGTAATAACCGACTTTGTCGCCCGGTAAGCCGATGATCCGCTTGATATAATCGACCGTCGGCTCTTTAGGGAAACGGAATACCACGATATCGCCGCGCTGGGGTTTATTCAGTTCAATGATTTTTTTATTGATGACCGGTAGCCGGATGCCGTAAGTAAATTTATTGACCAGAATAAAATCGCCTATCAGCAAAGTCGGCATCATCGACGCCGACGGGATGCGAAAAGGCTCGGCGATAAAGGAACGCAATACCAAAACAACCAACACCACCGGAAAAAAAGAGCGCGCATATTCGACCAGCACCGGTTCGTTGTCTTCGCTGAAAACCTCGCCCCGTGATTTGAGCAGCAGTAAATAGCCGCCCCAAACCACTCCGGTAACCAGCGTGGCAACAGCAAGAAAAAAAGAAAAATCGTAGTTCATGTTCATATCTTATAGTGTAGAGGCAAGCCCTTGTGGTTGCCCGGGTGCATAAAGGTTTTAAAAGGTCGGTGTTAGGCTATTTCCCGAAAAGAGCATACCCAAATAATTGTCCACGAAAGGCACGCTTAGCACGAAATTTTCGCAGACTCTGTTTTCTATAGACCACGACCATTTGGGGGATATTCTTTCTCGAAAATCGCCTTATTCTTTATTAAGCTGCAAAACCGCCAAAAATGCTTCTTGCGGAATCTCGATATTGCCGACCTGCTTCATGCGTTTCTTTCCGGCTTTTTGTTTTTCCAACAGCTTTTTCTTACGGCTAATATCGCCGCCGTAACATTTGGCAATCACGTTCTTGCGCATCGCTTTAACGGTGGAGCGGGCGATAACTTTGGAACCGATGGCGGCCTGTATCGCAACCTCGTACATTTGCCGGGGTATCAGGTCTTTCATTTTTTCGACCAGATCGCGTCCCCGGTTTTGGCTTAAATCCTTATGCACGATGATAGACAGCGCATCGACTTTTTCGGCATTGATCAGCACATCAAGCTTGACCAGTTCCGCCGGTTGGAAACGCAAAAACTCATAATCGAAAGAAGCAAAGCCGCGACTGACCGATTTTAAGCGGTCGAAAAAATCCAGCACCACTTCGCTCAGCGGCATTTCATAATGCAGCGATACCTGCCTGCCAGCATACTGCATGTCTTTTTGTACGCCGCGTTTTTCGATGCACAAAGTGATGACGCCGCCTAGATAGGCCTCCGGCACCAGAATATTGGCGCGGATAATCGGCTCCCTGATTTCTTTAATGGTGCCCATGTCCGGCAATTTGGCCGGGTTATCAATCATCAAAATCTGATCGTTATGGGTAATGACTTCATAAATTACGGTCGGCGCGGTGGTAATCAGGTCGACATCGTATTCCCGTTCCAGACGCTCTTGCACAATTTCCATGTGCAACATGCCCAAAAAGCCGCAACGAAAACCGAAACCCAAGGCCTGCGAGGTTTCCGGCTCAAAGTGCAAGGACGCATCATTAAGGTTTAACTTTTTCAGCGCCTCGCGCAAATCCTCATAATGGTCGGAACTGACCGGGTACAAACCGGCAAACACACGCGGTTGCACTTTTTGAAAACCGGTCAGCTGTTCGCTGGCCGGATTATCCGTCCAAGTGATGGTATCGCCGACCGGTGCGCCGAAAATGTCTTTAATACCGGCCACCACATAGCCGACTTCGCCGGTGTTTAAAATGTCCTTTTCCAGCCGTTTGGGCGTAAAAACCCCGACCTTATCGGCAATAAACGATTTGCCGGTGGACATGATGGTGATTTTTTGTTTTTTGCGGATACTGCCGTGCATGATCCTGACCAGCGACACCACACCCAGATAGCTGTCGAACCAAGAGTCGATAATCAAGGCCTGCAATGGCCCCGCCGTGTCGCCTTCCGGCGGCGGCACTTTCAGCACCAGTTGTTCCAGCACATCGTGTACACCCAAGCCGGTTTTAGCACTGATCATCAGTGCCTCGTCGGCCGGAATGCCGATCACTTCTTCGATCTCCGCCTGCACCCGTTCAGGTTCGGCTGACGGCAAATCGATTTTGTTCAACACCGGCACCACTTCCAGCCCCTGTTCTATCGCGGTATAGCAGTTGGCAACGCTTTGCGCCTCGACGCCCTGCGCCGCATCGACGACCAGCAGTGCGCCTTCGCAAGCGGCTAAAGACCTGGAAACCTCGTAAGAAAAATCAACATGGCCGGGGGTATCGATGAAATTAAGCTGATAAATCTCGCCGTCTTTGGCCTTAAAATCCAGCGTCACGCTTTGCGCTTTAATGGTGATGCCGCGCTCTTTTTCAATATCCATCGAATCAAGCACTTGCGCCGACATTTCGCGTGCGCTCAAACCACCGCAGATTTGAATAAAACGGTCTGCCAGCGTCGATTTACCATGATCGATATGCGCGATAATGGAGAAGTTTCTTATATGTTTTAAATCCACTGAATTTCAACTTGTTGTGAGAGTGTTAATGCCTAGCGCCCAATAACGCTTGCCGTGATCATATTGGCGCACCTTAAATTTAGCCGCGTATTGTAACAGATTCAGACCGGCTCGAACTAAAGCGGGCAGTTGATTTCTAAGAAAGAACGCCCCCTGATTTCGAAGGCTGTAGAAAAACAGAGTCCACGCTTATCACGAAAGCCACGAAAAAAAAAGCAGCCAAAATAATAGCGTTACTTATTTTCGTGCTAAGCGTGCCTTTCGTGGACAATTAGTTGGTTCTGTTTTTTTCAGGAGATTGCCTTACCCTAAATGAGTGCCGTCATCACCCTGCTTTTTGGCATCCTTTATTGACAATTGCAGCTCCAATCGCTGTTTTTCAAGCTCCAGCAATTCGATTTCCCGGCGCAAATAAATATCGGCTTGCTTCCTGTTGTCATAGCTTTCCCTTTGCATGTCCAGCTGTTGCTGTTCCTGGCGTTTTTTGTTTTCGACATCGACATCGAACTCCAATTGTTTTTGCCGCTGTTCATAAGCAACCTGTTCGGCATGAAGCTTGTCCCGGGATTCGCGCCAGCGCGCCTGCTGGAGTTCATGTTTGGCGATGTCGGCTTCCAGCTCTTTTTCTTTTAATTTGGCCTGATGCGCCAATAATTCCGCGTGGGCTTGCTGCTCTGCTAGCCTCAAACTGACCTCTTGTTTTTGCTGTTGTTCAAGCTCGGCCTCAAGGCTGATCGCCTTTAGCTTATTCTCATGCTCGACCTTGTCGGCATGGAGCCGCTGTTCAATTTCAAAGTGCGCCCGCAACTGCTTTTCCTGCTCTTCAAGTAAGCGTTTTTTGTTTTCGGCGTCCTGTGCTTGCTTTAAGCGTTCGAGTTCGGCGTCGTGCTTTAACTGCTCCAGTTGCTGTTGTTTATGTTCGAGTGCCTGCTTTTCAAACGCTTGTTCCTGATGGAACAGTTCTTCCCTTTTCGCCTCATTGAACTCGAAACTTTTTTTCAGCACACATAAATAAACCCGTTCTTGCGCCAACTGCACGTCGGGAAATTCTGCAAATACGGGCTTTAAGCGGCAAAATGTTTGCGATTGGATATTCTGTAAAACCAGCATTTCACTGACCGCCAAAGCAATACTCCGCTCAATCCCGGTGACGCCTTGCTGCACCCAGCTGCCGTCGGCCAAATTAAGCAGTTCTTTGTCAACCAGCGTGGCCAACTCATCTTGGTAGGTGTTTTTTATATGCGCATTCAGCTCCGCCAAAATGTCCATATTGTTGAGCGCATATTTCAAAGTCGCCTGAAAACGGATGTCCAACGCCACATCGATGGTGCAAAATCCGTCATAAAGGATGATGTGCCTGGCAACATGCCAGCTCTCAATCGGTAACGGGTAAACCCGGTGATAAAAGCGTTTGACAAAGCCTTCAGGGCGTAAAAACAAACGCCAAAAAGGGCCAATTTTGGTATGGACAAGGTGGCGGTCAGCGTCAAAAACCGGCTCCCACACCTGCGGAAGTGCGGCATCATCGCGGGCCAAGCCGCCGTCAATAAACCAGTTGTCGATGTCGGTTCTGGCGCTATTCATGGTTATCGGCCTGTTTGGCAAGTTTAGCTTCAGCTTTTAGAGCATTAATCCGGTCGCCCATTTTCTCAGCAATCAAGGGGTAAAGGTTAGGCGCGAACTCGACCGTTCTATCATCTATTTTTCTTAAAAAACCGCGATTTAATAACAAGCCTACGGCAAACATCCTTGACCAGTCGGAATAGCGTTTGGCGCGCTCTATTTCGGTCTTTTCGATGACCATTTCCAGCTCGTCGTTTTGATTGATGCGGAACTCGGTAAACTGCCGTAAGCATTCAAAAACCAAGTCCTCCTCTTCGCCGGTCAGAGGGCCTGGCGCCGTGAATTCAAGGCGGTACGACAGCAGCACAGTAAAAAAATCAACCATTGCCGCGCAGACAAAGGCGAACAGGGAAAAATCCGACCACATTGCGGCAGAAGGCTGCACATCGGCAGTAAACTGCTTGTAAGTCATCAATAACGGCGCTTCCGGTAACAATCGCCCGATAGCGCCGGATAACAGGTTAATCTGCAATTGTACATTCTGGTAGTTGTCCAGCATGGCGGAATAGGCGCTGTTAATATCAACCGCGACATCCAGGTCGCTGATGCTGGCCTGCAGTTTTTGCACGGCGTTGTCCAGCGCGGCAAAGTCATGGTCGAATTGCGTCTGCCGCTGTTTTTTCTCCTGATAAATCTGGTTGTAATGTTTCCAAAAAGGCCCTTCGCCGACTTGATGCCTGTAGCCTTCAGCAATTTGCGCATGGGTGCCGAAATAGGCTTGGGACACTTCCAGCGCCGCTTTTTCCAGTTCGGCATGTTGCTGTTTTAAAACCTCGCCTTTAATCACCAAAACGCCGTCGATATACGTTTTTACCTCGGTTCTGATTTGGTTCAAGCGGTTAATGTGCAGCGTACCCTGCTCGGAAATTTCATAAAACTTGAAATAGGAAAATGACACCGATGCGGTCAACGCAATGAACAGCGAACAGACCACGGAAAAATAGCGCAAACGGTTGGCCTGCCAGTGCATACCGGCCATTTCCAGCGAACAAATGACCACAATCGATTGGATGGCGACAGTGATGACCAGCGCAATCCACGGCGTAATGAAATGGGACAGGCCGTAATAAGTGGTAAAACCCGACGCGACGCTCAACATCAATACAATCGGAATCGTCCAAATCCTTAACAAGCCGACAAATAAGGTCTGTATGCTATTAATCAAATAGCCCACGCCGGAAGATCGTATTTTGGAGAATTCGGAGGTTTTCATTTTAAGGTGGCTTCAAGGGTAAAAAATATCATGACAATATCTTTATATTACATCATCTTATAAAAATAGATAAACCCATCAAAAACAATTGTCGGCGAAACCGCCTTATCTTAGGCGCAACCTACCGACTGAGGCCAATTCCGAATAGCCGTCTTTATAGCCCGGATAGCGGAACCGATAACCCAGCGCTTTTAAGCGGCCATTGCAGCAACGCTTGTTCATCCCAGCATCGGCAGCGTCCTTGACAGTCGGCGGCGGGCAGTTCAGCTGTGCCGCCAGCCAGGCCATGACTTCCCAGGCCGGCGCCGGGGCATCGTCACTGGCGATATAACATTGATCCAAACCGCCCCCGGCCAGACACCGTTCCAGTAAAAAAGCCAATACGCCGACGCAATCATGCTGATGTATGCGGTTAGTAAAATAGGGCGGCGTTTGCTGTATCGACGGCGTCGCTAGCGCCTGCCTTATCAAATATTCCCGCCCCGGCCCGTAAATTCCGGAAAAGCGCACCACGACATTAATGCCATTTGCCGCCATCAAACTTTGCTCTGCCTGCCTGATTAAGCGGCTGGTGATAACAGTCGGCTCTGCGGGCGCATCCTCATCGACCCATTCGCCTTGCGATTGCGCGTAAACGCTGGTGGATGAAACCATCAGCCACTGCGTTTTCGGCAGTTTGCCCAGCAGGTTATTAAGGCCGGTTTCATAAACAGCGCGGTAACTTTGCCCAGTGCGCCCAGTCGGAGAGACAATAAAAAATGCGTGGGTAAAATCGGCGTCCAATGCCGCCAAATCGGCGGCTGCGCTAATGTCAGCACCGAAGTATTGGATGCCGCCTGGCAGTATTGGCGGTTTGCGTTTCAAGCCGGTCACGTCATGGCCTTGAGCCGATAAAACACGGCCCAATTCGGAACCTATCGCGCCGCAGCCGACAATTAAAATTTTTGCCATATTGGATGTTTAAATGGATTACCTTTTCAGGTGGCCGACAACTTCAACTATCGTGAGATCGGCAATTTACCATCAACCCAAATTATCGGTCACTGCGCCTTCAGAAGCGGAATTCACTAATTTGGCATATTTCGCCAATACGCCACGGGTATAGCGTGGCGCCGGTTGTGTCCATTTTTCCAGGCGGCGGGCGACTTCATGTTCGTTGACATGCAGCGTCAACTCCCTGTTTTCGGCGTCGATGGTGATGCTGTCGCCATTTTCAACAATCGCCAGCGCACCGCCAACGTAGGCTTCTGGCGTAATGTGACCGACCACAAAACCGTGGGTGCCGCCGGAAAAACGGCCATCAGTGATTAATGCCACGTCTTTGCCTAAACCTTTGCCCATAACAGCTGAGGTCGGCGTCAGCATTTCGCGCATTCCGGGGCCGCCTTTGGGGCCTTCGTAGCGGATCACGATGACATCGCCTTTAACAATGTCGCCGTTCAAAATGCTTTTCAGTGCCTGTTCTTCGGCATCGAACACTTTAGCTTTACCGGTAAACACCAGGCCTTCTTTGCCGGTGATTTTGGCTATTCCGCCTTGTGCAGCCAAATTACCGTACATCACGACCAAATGGCTGTCTTTTTTAATCGGATTATCCAGTGAACGGATAATATCCTGTTGTTCAGGATAAGGTTTAACATCGGCCAAGTTTTCCGCCAATGTTCTGCCGGTGACAGTCAAGCAATCACCATGCAGCAGGCCTTTATCAAGCAGGATTTTCATCAACGGCTGGATGCCGCCGATTTCGATCAACTCGGCCATCTGGTAACGGCCACTAGGTTTTAAGTCAGCCAACATCGGCACGTTTTTGCCGATACGGGTGAAGTCGTCCAAGGTAATGTCAACGCCGGTTGAATTGGCCATTGCCAAAATATGTAGCACTGCATTGGTCGAGCCGCCGAGGGCGATAACGACAGTGATGGCATTTTCAAACGCGGCCTTGGTCATAATGTCGCGGGGCTTGATGTCTTTTTTCAACAATTCCAAAACCGCCGCGCCCGCGCGTTCGCAATCCAGGCGTTTGTCGTTAGAAATGGCGGCTTGGGCGGAACTGTTGGGCAAGCTCATGCCCATCGCTTCAATGGCCGACGCCATGGTGTTGGCGGTGTACATGCCGCCGCAAGAGCCT
>JBLRXA010000038.1:0-24479 GCA_047920955.1 Methylobacter sp.
TAAAATCATGCGATATCATGCCATTTTCCTGGAAAACTTGTGTAGATACTTATGGTTGTAGACGATGCGCGCGGGTAGTTGGCTATAGCTGGTCAGCTGGATTTCGATTTGGTAGACCTGGTCGTGGCTGTCTTTGGCTTTGACGTCGACGATGCTGAGTTTGTCGCTGAGAAATTCTTTGTCGTTGTAGGGGTTGAGGATGTCGACCCAGACCAGGGGTTCGGCCAGTTCTTGCGCCAAAAAGGTGTTGAGAAAATGAATGAGCAGGTTGCGGTTGTCCTCGCTGCCGAGCAGGGCTTTGAACACGCAGTCTATTTTGGGGTCGATGGCATGTTGCATGGCGGGCTTCGGGGTGGGTTAAGGATGGGGGATTGTAGGCTGCTTTGCTGGGGTGGGGCAAGATTTAACAGCTTACCGCGTGGTAATGGGGCAGGCGATCTTATTGCCCGCTTTTCCAAATCGACAGCAACAGCCAGATGCCGCCGAGGGTGGCGAAACTGTAGCCCAAAAAGCCGAATGCCGGTAAGCCGAACAATTCCGGGCCGCCTTTGACGGTCATGATGAT
Source organism: Methylobacter sp. (assembly GCA_047920955.1). Classification (GTDB taxonomy): domain Bacteria; phylum Pseudomonadota; class Gammaproteobacteria; order Methylococcales; family Methylomonadaceae; genus Methylobacter_A. The sequence goes on from JBLRXA010000038.1 coordinate 566, forward strand.
GGATGAACCGATAATCAGCGCGGCGGTGACGATGCCCATGGTCAGGCGGCTGATGGCGTCATCGATATGGTTTACATACTGGTCTAAACGGCGGACGGTAATGTCGACCTGAATGGCGCCTTTGCGGCTGGCGCGCAACAGCTTGCGCAGGTCTTTGGGCAGGCTCGATAACAGGTCGGCGAGGCTGACCAGATTGCGCCAGCCGCGTTTGGCGATGGCGTCGGGCCGGTAACGCTCCATCATGATTTTTTGCACATAAGGCGCGGCAAAAACCAGGGTGTTGAATTCGGGGTTGAGCAGTCTCCCCAAGCCGTCGAGGGTGATGTAGGCCTTGATTAACAAGGCCAGGTCGGGCGGCAATATCAGTTTGTGGTCGCGCAATAAGGCCATCAAATCGCCCAGCATGTTGGTAAGGCTTAAATCCTTTAGCGACAGCGAGCTGTATTGGTCGACAAAGGCTTCTATCTCGATGGTCAGCACTTGTTCGTCGGTGTAAATATTGTCCGACCAGTCTTCCAGTATCTCGGCGACTTTGCCGGGCAGGTGGTTGGTCATGCCGTACAACAGGCTGACTACCTGCTCCCTGCGTTCTTCGGTCAGACGGCCAACCATGCCGAAATCGATAAACGCCAGTTTGTTGTCCGGCAAATAAAACACATTGCCGGCATGGGGGTCGGCATGAAAAAAACCGTCTTCCATGATCATTTTGATGACCGCTTGGGTGCCACGGTCGGCGAGCAATTTTTTGTCCAGCCCGGTTTGTTCGATAGCGGCAATATCGCGCCCGGCGATGCCTGCAATATATTCCTGCACATTGAGCCGTTCCCCAGTCCATTGCCAATATACTTTAGGAATGATGATGTTGGCGTCATCGGCAAAATTGGCGGCGACCCTTTCCGCATTCCGGCATTCGGCGGCAAGGTCGAGTTCCCGGCGCAAGGACTGGTTAAACTGGCGCAACACTTCTTTTGGATGATAGCGGCGGATGTCCGCTGACTCGGATTCGGTCATGTCAACAAGGCGCTGCAACAGGCGCAAATCGGCTTCGATGATTTTGCGCAGGCCGGGGCGGCGAATTTTTAAAATAACCGGCGTCCCGTCCTTGAGCGTGGCTTTGTGGACTTGGGCAATCGACGCCGCCGCAAGCGCCTGGGTTTCGATATGGGAAAAAAAGTCGTCGATAGAACCGCCCAGGTCTTCTTCCAGCTGCGGCAGTAATTGTTCAAAAGGGATGGGCTGGGCTTGATCCTGCAGTTTTTCAAATTCGGCAATATAGTTTGGCGGGAACAAATCCACCCGCGTCGCCAAAATTTGCCCCAGTTTGATGAAAGTCGGCCCCAAATCTTCCAGCACCCGGCGCATCCGTTGCGGCGTGTCGAGACTGGCGAAGTCCTCGGCATGTTGCCAATGCAGCACACGGCCTGCCTGCTCCAGCGCCTTGCCCAGCCCCAGGCCGCGCACAAAGCTGCCGAAGCCGTAGCGGATTAATACCGAGGCAATATCATGAATTCTGCCCAAATCGCGGGCGGCGTTTAGCATTTCCCACAACATAGCGGATTACCCGGTTTTATTTTTCCGCATGGCCCGGTTGCAGGCTTTCGGCGATGCCCAATAAAATGCCGCTGCCGATTTGCGCCAAGGTGGACGTGGTGGCGACGGCGCCGGACACGATGATGTCCTTGCTGATTGTTGGCAGGTCTTTTAGCGCATCCAGCGCGATTAAGGTTTGTTCGCCCACTGCGGTGCCGCTTCGCCGCGCATGGCTGATGAAATCATCGATAATGCCCGCTATCCGCTGATTGCCGCTTTTGGCGATGTTTTCCAGGGTGTCGAAAAACAGGCTTTCCCGGTCTTTTAAATCGTTAATCGCCTCATTAAGGTCATGCCGGGAATAGTCAGCCACATTCGCCGCCGCCTCCTCAAGCGCCAGCATCGAGGCTTCGGCGCTAATGGCCAGGGCATTGTCCAAGGCGGTGACCGCGTGCATAAACAGATCTTTGGCCAGCTCATCCTGATCGGCGATACCTTGGTGAATGCCTTGGCCGACAGCGTCGGCGACTGTTTTAATCGCGTCTTTGTCCAGCTGGTGTTGGGTCAGCGCTTTCAGGGTGATGTCCTTGATTTTCTGATGGACATCCGTTTTTGATTTAACCGCCGTGCAAACGGCATTGGTAACATGTTGTGTGCCTGTTTCAGTCATGGTTGTTCTCCTGTTATTGATTTCATTTCGGTTGGGTTGCCAGCGGTCAGCGGCACAAAACTAACGCCCATAATAGAACGCGCCTCAACCGTGCCATCCGTTTTCTTTTCTAGCACCCGCAATTCCTGATAGCGGTAAGGCAAACCCACAGGGATGACCAAGCGCGAACCTGTGCGCAGTTGCTCAATCAGGGCAGGGGGGATGAACGGCGCCGCCGCCGTCACGATAATGCCGTCAAACGGCGCCTGTTCCGGCCAGCCGAAATGGCCGTCGCCGTGGCGGACGATGACATTGCCGTAACCGTATTGTTTAAGTCGTTGCCGTGCCTGCGTAGCCAACTCGCCGATTATTTCCAGCGAATAAACCTGTTTGACCAAATTCGACAGCACCGCCGCCTGATAGCCGGAACCGGTGCCGACTTCCAAAATAATGTCAGTTGCTTGGGTATCCAATAAATCAGTCATCAGCGCGACGATATACGGCTGGGAAATGGTTTGCCCGCAATCGATAGGCGCAGGGCCGTTATCGTAGGCCAGGAAGCGGTAATCGGCAGGCAAAAACGCAGGTCGCGGCACTTGTTTTATCGCCGCCATCACACGGCCATCGAGCGCATCTTTGCCGATAAGATGACGGGTTAGCCTGACCTCTTTTTCAATAGTGTCCAACATGCGTTGTAGATTGTTCATCGATGGTTGACCCGTTTTTTAGCGGCACTGGCGGCAATTCCAACATAACAGCCGCCGGATTTCAATTGGGGATAGTACGGATAGCATGATAGACAAACAGACCAACTAATTGCCCACGAAAAGTACAAAAACAAGCCATGCCATTATTCCGGCTTTGTTTTCTATGGCTTACGAAGGTGGCAGTGTTGCCCAGAAACTGCCTAAAGTAATCGCTTGTGGACGCTAGCATCTTAACTTAAACTTCTTGGCACTTTCGGTTTAATTACGAAAGCGTTTTTGCTGCGGGAATGCCAGCGTTCCCAGGTTTATTGCCTAGAAATGGGCAGGGGATTGGATAATCGCCAACTTTTTCGGGGGGTCTCTAAAGCGTTGTATATTTGGGCAAAACACTAAAACATTTAGAAAGGTCAATCGCCATGTCAACAATTATCTATATTTCAACAGTCATTTTTTTCGTCTACGTCGTTTATACCGTCGTTACTGATCCGGGTAATTAGGTCTATCCACCCGGTTAAAACCGGCGGCCTCCCATTTTAGAGAGGGAGGCCTCTTGTTTAAATACAGATTATGCGTTTACGGTTTAAGCAAGCCACATATCATCGTTGAGGACGGTGTTAGACCGTCCTATATTATTTATGGGGTCATCATTGATGATGGTGTTCAGCGGTGCCATACCCATTGGGTAATTAACGGTGTAGTCCCAGATGGTGTCGGTGTCGGTGCTGGTTACTTCGACGCTGATGATGTCACCGGCACGTAATGGGGTGTTTTCTGTGGAGAGCGTTCCGCCGCCGGTAACGGGAAGTGGGACAAAAGAGTTGGTAATTGACGTAAATACATTTCTCACGCCGTTTATAAATATCTCCGCCTGATCTGGAATGATTCCCATATTGTAATCGAGGGTAAATACGCCGCTGCCAGCTTCTGTGACGGTATAAGTATTTGTCGCGACGCCAGCCGGATTTTTTGTTTGATTTGCTGGGCTTGTTGCTCCATTTACTATTTGTGTGGCTCTAGTAGTTGTCGCGCCATCCAACCTCAAATCAGAGTCTGGGCTTGTTAAAGTGTAATTCCATATAGGATCAGTCGCTTGACCAGTTATAACCACGCTTATTTCATCACCCACTTTTAGTGTTAGATCACTTGTAGTTAGTCTGTCCCCGTTCATTACTGCGCTAGGTGCGGTTCGTCCCGTAAACTCTGTTTGCACCCCATTCACAAATAGTACAGCCTGATCCGGAATAACTTTCATATCGTAGCTGAGCGTGAACTTACCATCGCCATTCGCTAGGACATATTCTCTTGTGATTACTTTAGTGGTAATAGTGCCATCGTTACCGCCGCCGCTTTCTCTAAAACTGGTTACGGTATTGGCAATAGGCGTTGATAATAACGCCCTAACAGGATTAGACAAGGCGACGACAAACGTTTCATTCGGTTCGTAAGTAGTATCCCCTCGAACATTAACCTCGATTTCTTTTGAGTACTCGTTTGCTGCGAAGATTAGCTTACCGGATAACAAGCCATTAAAATCAGACGCATTCACAGGGTCTATACCTTCAGTGGTCAGTCTTGCAGGATTTGCACCACTACCAGTCACTTTCCAATCTACCTCGGATACTATACTAAGGTCGCCCGAACGTACCACGTTAAAGGTGAATGTGGTTGTTTCGCCACTGTTGCCTTCTTTCTTTGAAATACTGGATGGATCTGGATTTGGATCAATGAAAATAATTGTTAAGGGGGAGTCTGAGTCATCGTTAATAATAATGCTTTCAACTATTGCATCAGCAGGCTCAAATGTGGCTCCACTCGGATTAGATAAGGTGACTGCGAAACCTTCATCAGGTTCGAATAAAGTATCGCCTTGAACCTCAACTTTTATTTCTTGTGTAGATACGCCAGCGGCAAAAGTTACGATGCCAGAAGGAAGTACCCTGCCAACAAAATCGTCTTTATTTGCCGGATTTGCACCGATTCCATTTACTCTCCAATTTACTGTGGATGCGCCATTAAGATCACCACTGCGTGTTACCGTGTAAATATAGGGTGCGGGTCTGCTGTTGCCTTCGGCGGTGGGAAAACTTAATGCGGCAATCAAGAGCGTGGGTAACGGGGCATCATCATTGAGGATAGTGCCGATAGCGATGTCGTTTGGCGCGGGTGTGCCTTCCATATAATTAACGGTGTAGTCCCATGCTGTATCTGCATGAGTGCCGGTTATGACCACTTTAACCTGGTCATTGGCTTTTAATATGATGTTGCTTGGGATGGTCAGTATGCCTGACTCTGAAACGCTGGTTCCGGTTGTGATAGCTAGCACTCCGTTTACATAAATATCAGCCCGGTCGGCAATCGAGTGCATGTCGTAGCTGAGATTGAATATGCCGCCACCGTTACCGGCCGGAATTGTGTAAATTGATTCGTCCCCGATAAATTTTCCTGCTGCATCTTTACCGGTAAAACCGCCGGATTTTGACTGGCTTATTTTATTGTCGAACGAAGAAAAACCGACAACAGCATTGCTTGGATTAAATAATCTAACGGCGAAATCTTCATTCGGTTCATCTAAGGCGTCGCCTTGAACATTAACGGTTATAGAGGCTGTGGCTTGTCCTGCGGCAAAATTCACCGTGCCTGAAAGGGGGGTATTAACGACAAAATCATTTTCGTCCGCTGAGTTGTCACCATGACCGGTCACTATCCAATTTACCGAAGATGCAATGTTAAGGTCGCCTGTCCGTGTTACGGTGAAAATGAATGGCGTGATGTCGCCATTTCCTCCTTCAAACCGTGCCAAATTGTCCGATGCCAGTGAGATGATAGGCAATACGCTAGGTCTTGCCGATACCGCTACTGACAGGCTATAGGTGCCGATACCTGAAGCACTGGTGGAGGCGCCTGCCGCAATGTAGTAAGTGCCTGAGGTCTTGGGTGTAAAGGTGACCAGGGCATCACGTCCGTTAGTGCCGCCGTCAATGCGGCTGTCATCATTAGCAGAATCGGGCATGAGTGCGCCTGTGCTTGAATAAATGCCTGCAATGCTTGGGTTCCAAAGGGTGCCTGCCTCGTGTCCTTGGCCTTGTTGGCGTATGGTGTAGGTAGTGCCTGCGCTCATGCTTACCGCAAACCAATCTTGGTCGCCAACGCTTTCTATGTTGCCGGTGGTCGAGCCGCCGACGGTGATTTTGCCTGTGGTTGATATGGAGGCGGCATAGTCGTCGGGGACAGATGTCGGTGCGGGCGCTGTAATATCGTTTATCAGGGCTTTGGCAATGGCGATGCTGTCGGCATTGGCGGTGACAGTTTTTAATGCTTGTTGCAGGGTATCAAGATTAAGGGCGGTGTCGGCTTTGTCAATTAAGTAGTATTGTAAAACCTCGGTGCGGTTATCAAACAGCACGGCTGTCGCGCCCCAAGTGGGATCGTTATGGTCGATGCTGTCGACCAAGGTTATCAAGTGATCAATGATATTGCCTAGGCTGAGTCCTGATGCCATTTGCCAAAGGAGGTAAGACACCGCATTGGCTTTGTCGGCTGTACTGACGCTATTGTCGGCGATATTGTCGATAATTTTGCTGGCAATGCCGGTGTTGTAATGGCGGGCGGCGTTGCCCCAGTTAGGATGATCCGGCGCTATCGATGACAGTGCTTGGGTCAGTTCGGCAATAAGGTCGGCTTGGCTGGCGCCAGTTGCCATGGCATCGGTGATGTAGGTCACTGCCCAGGCCTTGTCGGCGGCGCTGGCGCGGTTGCCGACCAAGTCGTTGATAAAGTTGCTGGCAAATTGCAGAGGGGACAGACGAGCGGCATAGTTTTTGCCAAAAAAAAGTGTGCTGCCGGCCAGGGTTTGAGCCAGATCAGCTAAGGTTTGCCCAGCACTTAGGCTCTCGCTAAGTTGCGCGAGTAAAGTGGTGTTGGGAGCTGTGCCAAGCATGGCTTGGACAAGCTGTAGTAACTGGGTTTGTTGTGCGGATGTTATTGCCATCGGTAATATCCTTGATTATTTTTGCTTCCCATTTAAGCGGGGACAGCTAGGTTAAGCCGTTCGGGCTACACTCAGGAGAGCCTTGTCGAACCATGATCGGCTTAACCGTCCACCCTTCGACAAGGCCTTTAGTCCTGAGCGTAGCCGAAGGGTCAGGGCGAACGGTTAAGCCTTGTCCCGTTTTAAGTGGATAGCCAATTATTTTTGCTCGTTCAACGCATAGGCTTACTGATTATTGAATAAGCACATAATCTATCACTTCCAACCAAGCTGGCTCACCATCAGTTTCTTTATGATATTGCATAATCACCGAATAGGCGTTGCCATTGACGGTATCGGTCACCCTAGGAATTAACAGGCGTTGGTTAAGCTGGTTATAAGTTGCCCGGAATGCGTCAATAGCGCCTTCAGGGCCCAGTTCCTGTATGCCTGACAGGGCAAACTTCAAAGCGCCATTGGAATTTGCACTGCGTCCGGTAGAGGCTACGGGTTGTAGTGTTAAATCAGCGCTGTATAACGTGTTGGCAATTCTTAGTTTAGGGATATTGACAGCCCCCGATCTTGTGTCAAATGTTGCCGCATTCCCTGCTGTCGTGGTTGATAGCAGTGGGTTGTCGCCAGTTCCGGTAATTTTGATGGAATACTGGTCATCACTAAAGGGGAAAGCGGAGATGTATTCTTCAGTCGTTGTAAAAGTTTTAGCCTTTCCTTCCGCATCCGAACCCGCTACAGAAAAACCAGGGCGTCGTAAAACCACTGCCCCGACGCCACATTGCCCCGCAGGTTCGCCGCCATCGCTGCCCATTAGCGTTGAGGAAACGGCAATGTAGTAATTTCTTTCACCGCTGCCAACACCGATTTCAAGCGTGTTGAGGTTATCAAAACAAGGGTCGATGACACCGAGTAATGCACCTTCAAATGCCCGCCGCTGGTAAGCTAGGTACATGTGATTTGAAGAACCAACGATACCTGTACCTAATCTATTGTTCCCCAGTAGATCATTAACCCCGCCGGTCTCATCTATCCAACGCCTGAACTCATATTCGTCCTCTTCCATCGCCAATGTCAATTTAGCGCTGTCAAATACATAAACCACCCAGCTTTTCTTGTCGAAACAGCTGCTGCCCTGGGGGCAAAGCTCAAGCCTAATGATTTCATCACCCTTGCTGGTTAAAAAAAACCAATCTTTATCTTCACTATCGTATAACGAACCTCTGATATTTCTGCCTGAATTTAACGGTGTTGCATCAGCAGAACGGTTATTAAACTCAACATCGACATTATCAAGCAATGTACCCTCCGGTATAGGGTAAATGGTATTGCCATTGCCATCGACCGGGTTACCAACAATCGTAACGGTCAACGTCGCTGTAGCGGTTTTTCCAAGCTGGTCAATATAGATGTAAGAAAAAAGGTCATTCTTTATTTCGCCTGCCGTTAATGCGATAACGTTGGGGGCATCTTTATTTAATGTATAGATAAAGGTGCCATCAGGATTTAATACCAAATTACCGAACTCTCCAGCAGGATGGCTATCGCTGTTGAGATAAACGCTGACACCGTTGCTGTCGTTGCTGGTTACATTACCTGATACAGTAAAAATAGTATTAGTCGGTACGAGCGTGACGCTGTCGTCAATTGCTATGGGGGTTTGGCTACTGCCGGTTACTTGGACGGTTAAACGGGCGGTAGCACTTTGGCCGAGATCGTTAGTGTAGGTGTAGGAGAAGGTGTCGGTTTCGTTTTGCCCAGGCGCTAGCTTTGCGTTGGTGTCATTGTCATATAAGGTATAAGTGTAAGCGCCGCTGTTACCAAATAATTGTAAAAAGCCATAGCGGCCTGTCGTGGAGCCGTTAATGCTGACGATGTTGCCGTTACGGTCATTGGCGCTTAAGTTCCCAGATGCTACAGGGCTTGTGCCCACTACAACCGACGCAAAATCATCAACCGCTACCGGGACTTGCTGGTTGCCGGTGACTTGGATGATGATGCGGGCGGTGGCGCTTTGGCCGATGTCGTTTGCGTAAGTGTAGGTGAAGGTGTCGGTGACGACTTGGCCTGCGGCTAAAGCGGCGTTGGCGGCGTTTTCGTAGAGGGTGTAGGTGTATAGGGCACCGAAAGCCGGGTTGCTGGAGGGGACGGTTGCACCGCTTGCCAGCTCTAAAAAGCCATGTTCGCCATAGGTGGTGCCGTTAATGTAGTACATGCTGCCGTAGCGGTCGTTGGTGCTCAAGTTTATGGAGACACTGGGCCTTACGCCGACAGTTACCGAGGCGTAATCATCATTGGCCACTGGCGCTAATCTTAGCGGCGCGGCGGCTAGTCCAAATGAGCAGAGTAATAGTAACGGGGAGATTTTTTTTAACATGGGGGATGCGTTCCTGTCGTTTGACCGACTGTTTAATCGAATATGGTCTGGAGAATAGTCGAATTTTGTAGTTAGTCAAGATTCGCTCAGGGGAACACGAAGGGAGGCAGATTAAATGCAGGGCATTTCCGGGGCGCGGGTATCTTGCCCGTAACCAAAACGGCGGTCGGCAGACACGCTGTATCTTTCGCCTTGAACTTGAATTGCTTGTTATAATGGCGCCCATTTTGTAACAGCATTAATTCTGATCGAGAGATTTCATGATTCAAGGTAGTATCGTTGCTTTAGTGACACCGATGGACGAACGCGGTGCGGTGGATAAGGACAGTTTAAAAAGGTTGGTGGAATTTCATGTCGCCGAGGGCACTGACGCTTTGGTGGCGGTTGGCACCACTGGCGAGTCGGCGACGCTGGATGAACGTGAACACTGCGATGTGATTAAAGCGGTGGTTGATTATGTCGGTGGCAGGATTCCAGTGATTGCTGGCACCGGCGCCAATTCGACCACCGAAGCGATTAATCTGACCCGTTTGGCCAAAGACGCGGGCGCGGATGCCTGCCTGATTGTCACGCCTTATTACAACAAGCCGACTCAACAAGGCTTGTTCCTGCATTATCAGGCGATAGCCGAAGCGGTCGCTATTCCCCAGATTTTATACAACGTGCCCGGACGCACGGCTTGCGATATGCTGCCGGAAACTGTGGGTCGTTTGTCGTCGATTAACAACATCGTTGGCGTTAAAGAGGCGACTGGCGATTTGTCCCGCGTTAAAACCATCCGTGCTTTGGCGGGAGATGATTTTGCGATTTATACCGGCGACGATGTGACTAGCCGCGAATTTTGTTTGTTGGGCGGCAACGGCAGCATTACCGTCACCGGCAATGTCGCGCCAAAGTTGGTGCATCAGATGATTAAGGCGGCTATGGCGGGTGATGCCGAAACTGCGTTGGCTATTGATGAAAAATTGGCGGCTTTGCATAAAGACCTGTTTATTCAGTCTAATCCGATTCCGGTGAAATGGGCGGTTGCCGAAATGGGCTTGATGGGGACGGGCATCCGTTTGCCGTTGACCTGGCTGACTGAAGATTGTTTTGATACGGTACGCGCTGCAATGCGTCAGGCTGGTGTTATTTAACTTGTAAACTGGGTAGCAATCATTTTTTTTTGATAATTATTCACATCCCACTATCATTCCCACGCTCCAACGTGGGAATGAAGACCGAAACGCTCTAGCGTCTCGTACCGCTGGAGCGGTACTCAGGTATTCCCACGCAGAGCGTGGGAACGATAATTGCGGGGGGACTGAATGATTGCTTTTTTTGCTGAGTAGTTACTATGATCCATTTATTATGAAAATTAAGTTCAGCTCACTCCTTATCGCCGCCGTGTTGGCCAATGTCTCGGCCTGTACCTATGTGAAAAATTTATTTCCGGATAAAGAAAAAGATTACCAGTTCATTACCGAGATTCCACCGCTGATTTTGCCGCCTGATCTGGCGGGCGCTTCGATTACAAGGCCTTCGGCTGCCCCGGTTGACGAAACCACTGGGGATGCGCCGAGTGCCCGCCGCACTGAAACTATTGCCGCTGCGGCTGTTCAGGCGGCTGAAGTCGACGACGACAACGAGGAGGTCGCACCCTATACGCCAGCGCCTGAAACTGAGGCGGCGCCTGCCATAAACCGCGAATTGATCCAGCTCGAACTGGTTGATGCCGACGAGGGAAACAAGCGTCTGCGTATTGATGCGCCGCTGACAATGGCCTGGCGTATGGTCGGTAAGGCGTTAAGCCGGAACTCCATTGAGGTGACCAAGCGTAATCAGGACGAAAGGCTGTTCCATATCCACTATGACCCGAATGCCCAAACCGTGCAAGACGGTTCGGTTTTTGACGAAATATCGTTCTTTTTTAGCGGCTTGGCCATTACTGAACAAGAATATGTGTTGCACCTGGTTAGCATCGGTGCGCAACAGGCCGAAGTTATTGTCCTCGACAAAGAGCAAAAGCCGGTGTCAAACAAGGCGAGTTTGAGCTTGTTGACGTTGTTGCATGACACCATTAAAGCTGATTTGGCTAAGTGATTTAATTGAGGTGAAAGGGGCGCGGTAACAGCTTGCATGACGCCCCTTTAACCTTGCACCTTTTACCTTGTACCTTTTTTTCCCATGTTAAAAATCCCTGGAACTTTTGCGCTTTCCGACTTTCGCATCAATAAACTTCTAGCCGAACTTCAGGCTATAGAACCCGCCATCAAAGCCGTTTCCGCACGGTTTATCCATTTTATCGACACCGAGCAGGATTTGAATGACAGCCAGACTGCGGTTTTAACGCAGTTGCTGGCTTACGGCCCGCGACAGTCCGGCGATAAATCGCCTGGCCAGCGTTTGCTGGTGGTGCCGCGTTCCGGCACGATTTCGCCGTGGAGCAGCAAGGCTACTGAAATTGCCCAGCGTTGCGGCTTGATTGAGGTTAACCGCATTGAGCGCGGCATTGAATATACGTTGGATATTGACCAGCCGTTATCGGCATCGGTGCAAGCGTTATTGCATGACCGGATGACGCAAAGTGTTTTGGACGGCGACAGCGAGCCCGATTTATTTGCCCATCATCAAGCTAAGCCCTTATTGACGGTCGGCATTATCGAACAAGGCCGCGACGCGCTGGTAAACGCCAATACCGAATTGGGCTTGGCTTTGTCAGGCGATGAAATCGATTATCTAACCGAGAGCTTTCAAACCTTGGGCAGAAATCCGACCGATGTCGAATTGATGATGTTTGCCCAGGCCAATTCCGAGCATTGTCGGCACAAGATTTTTAATGCCGACTGGACGATAGACGGCGTGGAACAGGCGCAAACCTTGTTTGGCATGATCCGCAACACCAGTGCCAAAAGCCCGGACGGCATTTTGACGGCTTACAGCGATAACGCTTCGGTGATGGCAGGTTCCAGCGCACAGGTGTTTATCCGCAATCCGCACACGGGCGAATACGCCTATGTCGAGGAAGACGCGCATCTGTTGATGAAAGTGGAAACGCATAACCATCCGACCGCGATTTCACCTTATCCGGGTGCGGCAACCGGTTCCGGCGGCGAAATCCGCGACGAAGGCGCGACCGGGCGCGGTTCTGCACCGAAAGCCGGTTTGACTGGGTTTTCGGTGTCGCATTTGAAAATCCCCGGTTTCCCGCAACCTTGGGAAGCCGATAACGGCAAGCCGGAACGTATTGTCTCGGCGCTGACCATCATGCTGGAAGGCCCGCTCGGCGGCGCGGCGTTTAATAATGAATTCGGCAGGCCCAATCTGACCGGTTATTTTCGCAGCTTTGAACAAACGGTGCCGGGCACAGATAATCAATTTCGCGGCTATCACAAGCCGATCATGATTGCCGGCGGTTTGGGCAATATCAGGCCGATGTTGGTGAAAAAACAGGCGATCCCTGCCGGTTCGTTAATCATCATTTTAGGAGGCCCGGCCATGTTGATTGGGCTGGGTGGCGGCGCGGCGTCGTCGCAGGCTTCCGGCGCCGGTTCGGAAGATTTGGATTTTGCCTCGGTGCAGCGGGAAAATCCTGAAATGGAGCGCCGCTGCCAGGAAGTCATCAACCATTGCAACGCGCTGGGACACGCCACACCGATTGTATCGATTCACGATATTGGCGCGGGCGGTTTGTCCAATGCGGTGCCGGAAATTATCCACGACTGCGGGCGCGGCGGCCGTTTTGAATTACGCAAGGTACACAACGCCGATTTGGGCATGTCGCCGATGCAAATTTGGTGCAATGAAGCACAGGAACGCTATGTAGTTGCGATAAAACCGGACGCGCTGGATTTATTTGCCGCTTTTTGCGAACGCGAACATTGCCTGTTTGCGGTGATCGGCGAGGCCACCGAGGACGAGCATTTAACGCTAAACGACGAGTTGCTCGGCGACAAGCCGGTGGATATTCCGATGTCGGTGCTGTTCGGCAAATCGCCGAAATTACACCGTAAGGTCGAGCATGTAAAAGCCAATACCCAAGCACTGGATTTAAGCGGCATCACTTTGGCTGAAGCGGTCAAGCGCGTGTTGGCGTTTCCGGCCGTTGCCGATAAAAGTTTTCTGATTCATATCGGCGACCGTTCGGTGACCGGGCTGGTGGCGCGTGACCAAATGGTCGGCCCTTGGCAAGTGCCGGTGGCTGATGTCGCAGTCACTGCGGTCGGTTTTCATTCGCGCAGCGGCGAGGCGATGGCCATGGGCGAGCGTTCGCCGATTGCGCTGATTGATGCACCGGCTTCCGGGCGCATGGCGATAGGCGAGGCGATTACCAATATTGCCGCTGCCAACATCGATTCGTTGAAAAAAATTAAGTTGTCCGCCAACTGGATGGCCGCCGCCGGTTTTCCGGGCGAAGATGCGGCCTTGTTCGATACTGTCAAAGCGGTGGGCATGGAACTGTGTCCGGCGCTGGGCATTGCGATACCGGTAGGCAAGGATTCTTTGTCGATGAAGACGGTGTGGGACGACAAAGTGATGACGTCGCCGCTGTCGCTGGTGATTACCGCGTTTGCGCCGGTGGCCGATATTAATAAGACGTTGACCCCGCAACTGCGCTATGTGCCGGATGAAGACAGCGCCTTGATTCTGTTGGATTTGGGTGCCGGTAAAAACCGCTTGGGCGGGTCGGTGCTGGCGCAGGTGTACAGCCAGCTGGGCGAACATTGCCCCGATCTGGATGATGCCAGTTTGCTGAAAGCCTTTTTTGATAGCATACAAGCGCTGAACGGGCAGGGCAAACTGCTCAGTTACCATGACCGTTCCGATGGCGGTTTGCTGGCAACGGTGGCGGAAATGATGTTTGCGGGCAGGCTGGGCGTGGCGCTAACGCTCGACAGTTTGGGTGATGACGTGCTGGCGGCCTTGTTTAACGAGGAATTGGGCGCTGTGTTGCAAGTGCGTCAAAGCGATTGCAAGGATGTGGTCGAGCAGTTGAAACAGGCAGGCTTGATCGATTGCACCTTTGTCATCGGCAAAATTATCGACGAACAGCAGTTGTCTATCCGCCATGCCGGCGAGGTTATTTATGCCGCCGGTCGTGCCGATTTGCAAGGTATCTGGTCTGAACTGAGCGGCCGGATGCAGGCCTTGCGCGATAATCCGGACTGTGCGCAGCAGCAATTTGAGCGCATTGCCGATGACGACGATCCTGGTTTAAATGTGGAACTGACGTTTGATGTCAATGACGACGTGACCGCGCCGTTTAAAAATGCGCCCCGGCCTAAAGTGGCGATATTGCGCGAGCAGGGCGTCAACGGCCATGTGGAAATGGCGGCGGCCTTCGACCGCGCCGGTTTTACCAGTATCGACGTGCACATGAGCGATATTATTCATGGCCGTGTGAGCTTGGCGGATTTCACAGGTTTAGTGGCTTGCGGCGGTTTTTCTTATGGCGATGTGTTGGGCGCAGGCGGCGGTTGGGCGAAATCGATACTGTTCAACCCGCGCTGCCGCGATGAGTTTGCCGCCTTTTTCCAACGCCCGGATACTTTTGGTTTGGGCGTGTGTAACGGCTGCCAAATGATGTCGGGCTTAAAAGACATTATTCCCGGTGCTGAACACTGGCCGCGTTTCATGCGCAACAGCTCGGAACAATTCGAAGCGCGGGTAGCCTTGGTTGAAGTGCAAAAATCGCCGTCGATTTTGTTTGCCGGTATGGAAGGTTCAAGAATGCCGGTTGCCATTGCCCATGGCGAAGGTCGTGCAGAATTTGTGGTCGATCCGGCGGAAGCGCTGGAAGCCGGTGGCGTGGCGTTGTGTTATGTCGATAACTACGGCGAATTGACCACCGAATTTCCGGCTAATCCTAACGGTTCGCCGTTCGGCATTACCGGACTGACCACCACCGACGGGCGTTTCACCATTATGATGCCGCACCCTGAGCGTTGTTTCCGGGCGGTGCAAAACTCATGGCACCCGGATGATTGGCATGAATACGGCGCGTGGATGCGTTTGTTCAGGAATGCGCGGGTTTGGGTGGGTTGAGGGTGCAAGCTATCCTTTGAACAAGGTAGTTCGTAAAAAAATTGTAGGAGTTCAAAGCTAGCGTTGAACAGCCAAAGCCAGCTTTGGACGCCAATTATCGCGGGCATTGTGTGGAGTAATTTCGGAGTTCAAAGCTAGCTTTGAACAACCAAAGCCAACTATCGTAGGAATTGTGTAGGATAATTTTTGTGCGTTACCTAAGGGGCCTTAGACCTTACAGGTTTTTAAAACCTGGAGGTCTAAGGCCGGTTTTTTGTCCCGACTAAAGCAGGTGGCCGCTTTCGCGGACAATTAGTTAAGCCTGTCCTTTTCAGGAAATACCCTTACCTCAACACACCGGCCGGACTGGAATAACTGTCCAATACCTGCACATAATTGGCGCGTTCATAAGCACTCGGATCAATGGCATGTTGCTGGCTGACGCTGCCTTTTAATTGCTGGATTGATTCATATTCATGTTCAGTCAGCCATTGTTCCATTTCCGCCAGTATTTCGCTTAACCGGCTTGTGCCATGCTTTAGCAAGACGCTGCAAAGATGCACCACATCGGCGCCGGCCAATAAGGCTTTCAAGACATCGGGCGTGTCGTGAAAACCGCCGGTTACCGCCAGTGACAGCTTAGTCCGGCCATATAATAAAGCCGTCCAGCGTATGCGCAACAAGGCTTCGGCAGGCGATGACAATTCCAGTTTCGGCACCACTTCCAATGTTTCCAAGTCAATATCGGGCTGGTAAAACCGGTTGAACAGCGCGATGCCATCGGCACCGGCGGTTTCCAGACGTTTGGCAAAATGTATTGGCGAGCTGAATTGGGACGACAGTTTCATCACAATCGGCACACTGACGTGGGCTTTTAATTCCCGTAAGATGTCCAGATAACGCTGCTCGACCGCATCGCCGCTTTCATCACTGTTGGCGGCCAAATGATAGATATTCAGCTCTAACGCATCGGCGCCCGCCTGCTGTAATTGCTTGCCGTATTCGACCCAACCGCCCAATGAGGTGCCGTTCAAACTGGCGATGACCGGAATCGCCAATGTGGATTTAAGTTGTTGCAGATGCTCCAAATACTGTTCCTGATAAGTCTGGATGTTATCGGACACTGGATGGAACGAATCCGATTCGCCATGACCTAGCGATTGATTGTAAAAAAACCGCTCCATTTGCTGTTCTTCGGCTTCGATTTTTTCTTCAAACAGCGAATACATCACCAGCGCCGACGCGCCTGCGTCTTCCAAACGGCGCGCACTATCTACGTCTTTGCTCAACGGCGATGCTGACGGCACTAAGGGGTTAGCCAGTTTCAAGCCTAAATAATCAGTCGTTAAATCAACCATTGTCGTTCTCCTTGGCAGTTTCGTTTTTGAGTTGGGTTTTTACCGCCGAAACGCTGGTAGTTTCGTTCCAGGCCAGCTCGGACAGTTGTTTATAATAGTGGTAGCGGTTTTTAACATCCTGCTGCGCCTGCGCCAAAAAGCGTTCTGCGTCCTCAGGATGGGTTTGCCACAACATACTGAAACGGGTTTCGGTTTTGACGAAATCGCGGTAAGGAATGGACGGTTCCGCAGAATCCAGGTGCATCGGGTTCTTGCCCTGTTTGATTTTGCCGGGATCGAACCTGAATAACGGCCAATGCCCGCTTTTAACCGCCAGGTTTTGCTGCCGGTGATTGTTGGACAGATCCACGCCGTGTGCGATGCAAGGCGCGTAAGCGATGATGATCGACGGGCCGTCGTGAGCTTCCGCTTCCAAAAACGCATTCAGGGTTTGGGTATCCTTGCCTGCATAAGCGACATGGGCAACATAAACATTGCTGTAATCCATCGCCAGCAACGCCAAGTCTTTTTTGGCCGTGGCTTTGCCGCCGGCGGAGAATTTCGCCACTGCGCCTAGCGGCGTTGCTTTGGAGGTTTGTCCGCCGGTATTGGAATAAACCTCGGTATCCAGAACCAGGATGTTGACATTGCGCCCGCTGGCCAAGACATGATCGAGGCCGCCGAAACCGATATCGTAAGCCCAGCCGTCGCCGCCGATAATCCAGACGCTCTTTTTGCACAGGCTGTCGGCTAACTGGAGCAATGTTTGGACTGCTGTGGGGGCGACTTCAGTCGCCCTTTGAGCTGTGGACTTTTCGCTGACCGGGCGACTGAAGTCGCCCCCACATGAGAGCATCTTTTTAAGTTCCACGACCCGCTCGCGCTGCTCGTAAATCCCCGCTTCATCGGACTGGTCGGCGTTCAGTATGGCATCGACCAATTCTCCGCCTAGCGGATCGCGCAATGAGGCCAGTAATTCTTTGGCGTATTCGTTTTGTTTGTCGAGGGCGATACGCATACCCAAACCGAATTCGGCATTGTCTTCGAATAATGAATTGCTCCACGCAGGTCCCCGGCCTTCCGGGTTTTTGGCCCACGGCGTGGTGGGCAAGTTGCCGCCGTAAATCGAGGAACAGCCGGTGGCGTTGGCAACCACCATGCGGTCGCCGAACAACTGCGAGGCCAATTTTATGTACGGCGTTTCGCCGCAGCCCACGCACGCGCCGGAAAATTCGAACAAGGGCTGCAACACCATCGAGCCTTTAATGGTGTTGGTTTTCAACAACCTGCGATCGTATTCGGGGAGTGACAAAAAGAACTCCCAATTGTCGCGCTCGGTTTCGAGTAGCGGCGGTTGCGGCTGCATATTGATGGCTTTGCGGCTGGCGTTGGCTTTATCCCGTATCGGGCAAACATCGACGCACAGCGTACAGCCGGTGCAATCTTCCGGCGCGACCTGATAGCTGATTGCCAAACCGGCCGGAAAATCCTTGCCCAGCATCGGCGCGTGTTTGAATGTTTCGGGCGCGTTGGCCACCGCCTCGGTTGGGAAAATCTTGCTGCGGATCACCGAATGCGGGCACACCATCACGCACTTGCCGCATTGTGTGCATATATCGGTTTCCCAAACCGGGATTTCCAGCGCCAAATTGCGTTTTTCGTAGGCTGCTGTGCCGGTCGGAAAGGTGCCGTCAACCGGCATTGCACTGACCGGCAAGGCATCACCTCTCCCTGCAATAATTTCGCCGGTGACGCGTTTGATGAAATCGGGCGCGGCGTCGCTAATTCTCGATTGAATATCGAAAGCGCTGCTGACCGCCGTCGGCAATGGCACCGAGTGCAAACTGGCCAAGGTTTCGTCGATGGCTTTGAAATTGAGTTCGACAATACGCTGGCCTTTTTTGCCGTAAGTTTTTTCGACCGCGTGTTTGATGTCGGCAATCGCCTGTTCTTGCGGCAACACGCCGGAAATCGCAAAAAAACAGGTCTGCATAATGGTGTTGATGCGCTTGCCCATGCCGCTTTTTTCGGCGACTGCATAGCCGTCGATCACATAAAAGCGGATGTTTTTGGCTATCATTTGCCGCTGCATTTTGGCGGGCAGCGATGCCCACACCTGTTCCGGCGACTCCGGCGTGTTCAGCAAAAATACCGCATTATCTGCCGCATTGGCGAGCATGTCATAACGCTCCAGAAAAATCGTCTGATGACAGCCGATGAAATTGGCGTCGTTTTCGCCAATCAAATAGCTGGAGCGTATCGGCTTGGGGCCGAAGCGCAAATGCGAGACGGTAATCGCGCCGGATTTTTTCGAGTCGTAAACGAAATAGCCTTGGGCGTGCAAATCGGTGGCTTCGCCGATGATTTTGATGGTGTTTTTATTGGCGCTAACCGTGCCGTCGCTGCCCAAACCGTAAAACATCGCCTGAAACGTATCGGCGTGGGCGTCGGTGCGGTAACTGGCATCCCAATCCAAACTGCTGTGAGTAACATCGTCATGGATGCCGATGGTGAAGTTATTTTTCGGTTGCGGCTGTTTTAATGCGTCATAAACCGCCTTAATCATGCCCGGCGTAAACTCTTTGGAGGACAAGCCATAACGGCCGCCAACCACTTTCGGCATTGCCGAAAATCTGGACGCACCACTGATAAAATCCTGCGCCACTGCGCCCAGCACATCTTTATATAACGGTTCGCCATCCGCGCCCGGCTCTTTGGTGCGATCCAACACCGCGATTTTGCGGCAGGTAGTCGGAAGCGCCGCTAACAGGCTAGCGGCATCGAAGGGGCGGTATAAACGCACTTTCAGCAAGCCGACCGCTTCGCCCTGACGGTTCAGATAATCGAGCGTTTCTGCGACCGCTTCCGCACCCGAACCCATCATCACGATGACGCGCTCGGCATCCGGCGCGCCGACGTATTCAAACAGGCGGTAACTGCGGCCGGTCAGTCTGGCAAAGCCGTCCATTGCGCCCTGCACAATGCCGGGCATCGCCAGATAATAAGCATTGACTGTTTCCCTGGCCTGAAAATACACATCGGGATTTTGCGCCGTGCCGCGCAATACCGGATTGTCAGGCGTCAAAGCCAGATTGCGGTGCGCGGTAACCCAGTCTTCATTAATCATCGCCAACATCACATCGTCATCGAGCAGGGCAATCTTGGCGACTTCATGCGAGGTTCTAAAGCCGTCGAAAAAGTGCATCAGCGGAATGCGGCCTTCGAGCGCGGCAGCATGAGCGATCAGCGCAAAATCCATCACTTCCTGCGGCGAATTGGAACAGAGCATACCGAAACCGGTCATCCGCGCCGACATCACATCACTATGATCGCCGAAAATCGACAAGCCTTGGCAAGCTAGCGAACGCGCGGCGATATGGAACACCGTCGGCGTCAGTTCCCCGGCGATTTTGTACATATTGGGCAGCATCAACAGCAAGCCTTGGGACGCAGTAAACGTGGTCGCCATCGACCCTGCCTGCAACGCGCCGTGAATGGCACCCGCCGCGCCCGCCTCGCTTTGCATTTCGGTCACTTGCGGCACTGTGCCCCACAAATTAACCTGCCCGCGCGACGACCATTCATCGGCCCATTCGCCCATATTCGACGACGGCGTGATCGGGTAAATCGCGATGACCTCGTTGAGTTTATGCGCCACCGTTGCGGCCGCCTGATTTCCATCAATGGTAAGTGTTTGCTGATTTTTCATGGGACAATCCTTATGATGAACAAAAAATGTAAGCGCCGGTATCCAATATGGGGCTTAAGGGCAATCGGCAATTAACGCTAGCGCATAGGCTGTTTATCATTATGCCTTGAGGTTATATGATACAAAATAGCCGGAAACGCTAATTTGAACGAACATAATACAGAAAACAAAAATGCACAATACACGATACAACGCTATTAAAAAGTATTTCACTTTAATCATGCTGCTGGGCGTTTTCGCCGAATGCCCAGCGTCTCCACTTGCCAGTATTTGGGCGGCGGCCAAACAACCCGCCCAGATCGGCGCTGCTGCAGAAAGTATCGGTTCTTATACCGCCGGTTGTTTAAGCGGGGCGGTGTCCTTGCCGCCAAACGGCGTTGGCTATCAGGCCATGCGGCCAACACGGGGGCGCGCTTACGGCCATCCAGACCTAATACGTTTTATCGAAAATCTGGGGCAAACAGTTCATGCGCAAACCGGCGGTGTCCTGCTGATTGGCGATTTGGGGCAAGTGCGCGGAGGGCCTACGCCTAGCGGGCATCGTAGCCACCAAAGCGGACTTGATGTTGATATTTGGTATTTGCTTTCGCAACAGGCGGCAAGCCGGGAACTGAGCTTTAATGAACGCGAATCGTGGAGTGCGCCTTCGGTGCTGGCGGCCAAGTCCGATGCGATTAATGCCGCCCAGTGGTCGCCAGCCCATGAAAAAGTGCTTGAAGCGGCGGCGCGAAGCCCGGAAGTTGACCGTATTTTTGTCAATGCCAGCGTCAAGCGCCTGCTTTGTACCCGCAAATCGGCGCATGACTGGCTCAAAAAAATTCGCCCGTGGTGGAAACATGACGATCATTTTCATGTGCGCCTAAAATGCCCCCAAGATAACAAAAATTGCCGTGGACAAGAACCGTTGCCTAATAGCGACGGCTGCGATGCGTCGTTGGCCTGGTGGTTTTCAGAGGAAGCGAAAACGCCAGCGCCTGTGGTTAAAAAACCGGTGCCACTGGTGCTGCCTGCGTTATGCGATCAGGTGTTAAAGCAATAGTGTTGGGCTAAATCAAACCCTTTTCATCGCGAATCGGGATGATGAAACCGAGTCCGTCATCGTTGGCGATAAAGTCCGATAACTCTAGCCGCAACTTATTGAGCGCCTCATCGAGCGCTTCTTCTTTGACCTGATGAAAGGACGGGCGCAGGGTGGCGGCATTATGGTATTTCAAAATGTCCAGCAATATTCTGGCCTGCTCAACGGTGTATCGATGTTTCACAACATCTGCGTGGTATATTTTTTTCATGCAAACTTAGATAATCAAAAGATAAGGTTTCAATACGTTTTCATCAATCCGTCCAGCGTCAGGCCACAGCTGGGCACAAACGCTTTCATGAAAAAGATGACTTCCGGTTGTGCCAGCGCGTCAATCGCTAAGGCCAATTGTTCGGCGGCGGTTTCAAATTCCAAATTCCCGGCCTTTAGTTCCGCCTGACATTTGAGATAGGCCGATATTTTATCCGCCGCCTTGATAAGTTGCACATGCTCCGGCGGCATCAGCTCATGCTGAATCAAAGCCTGAAAATCGCCCTGCAATGCAGTTGGCAACAGCGCCAGCAACTCCATTTCGGCCTGATGTTCAATGCGCTTGTAAGCGGCGCTGATTTCCTCGGAATGGTATTTGATCGGCGTCGGCAAGTCGCCGGTAATCACTTCGGTAATGTCGTGATACAAGGCCGCAGTGGCAATGGCATTGGCATCCACTTGGCCGCCATAATAGCGGTTTTTGATTAACGCCAGCGTATGCGCAATGACCGCCACTTCCCAGCTATGTTCCATCACATTTTCATCATGCGCGTTGCGCTTTAGCCCCCAGCGTTTGATCCAGCGCAAACGCGACAAATAGGCGTAAAAACTGCTGCTGATTTCGCTCATCATATTTCTTCAATGAAGGTGTTTTCTATCGGCGTTTGCACATAATGTTTCTTTTCATCCCAGAAATAATAATAGCCTTTGTCGGTGGTCGTGACCTTGCCATTGCGGATAATCCAGGTTTTTGAGGTGGCGCCGTTGGCATAAGTGACCTGATAATTGCCATCCAAAAACTCAACCATTTTCCGCGACAGCTGGTTTTGTTGGTCTTGGGTGCAGCCTGCCAGTAACGCCAGCAGGCCTAATAAGGCGATCAGTTTCATGGATGTAAACCTTTGTATTTAACGGTTGCTTGTTAAGGCTAAGTGCCTGCGGTTGGTGATTGTATAAGTATAGTGTTTAAATAGCCTATTTGCTTATCGCTAAACATCATGCTTATTCAATGGTATCCCGGCCACATGCACAAGGCCAGCAAAGAGGTTAAGGACATCCTGCCTCAAATCGACCTGATTATCGAGATTCTGGACGCACGCATTCCGTTCAGCAGCCAAAACCCGATGCTTGCCGCTTTGCGCGGCGACAAACCTTGCATCAAAGTCCTGAGTAAAAGCGACCTGGCCGACCCTGAAATCACGCAACACTGGCAAAGCTATCTGGAACAGGAGCAAGGCGTAAAAACCCTGGCCCTGAGTATGGAACAGCCGGAAAAAATGCGCCAACTGACTGATTTGTGCCACCGCATGTTGCCGAACAAAATCGGCAGCGACAAGCCCATACATACCTTGATTATGGGCATCCCCAATGTCGGCAAATCCACGCTGATTAACATGCTGGCCGGACGCATGATCGCCAAAACCGGCAACGAACCGGCCATCACCAAAACCCAGCAACGCATCGACATCGGCAACGGCATCATCCTGTTGGACACGCCGGGTATGCTGTGGCCGAACGTTGACAACAAAAACAGCGGCTACCGGCTGGCCACCACCGGCGCGATCAAGGACACCGCGATCAGCCACGATTCCATCGCCTTTTTCGCCGCCGAATACCTGTTGCGGTATTATCCCGATTTGCTGTTAGCCCGTTTCCAGCTCGACCTTATCCCGGCTAGCGAGCAGGAGCTAATGGACATTATCGGCAGAAAGCGCGGCTGTCTGCGCTCAGGCGGGCGCATCGAAATGGATAAGGTGTCGAAAATTTTGCTGGCCGAATTGCGCGCCGGTACTATCGGGCGCATCAGCTTGGAAACGCCGGACATGATGGAGCAGGAACTGGCCGAACTGGTGATTATCCGCGCCGAGAAAGAGGCCAAGAAAAAGGCGCGCAAGGAGAAATGGAAAGGGGCGAAATAAATGGTTAACTGCCCAAACAATATGTAGTTCGACCCTGCGGAATACGGGAGGCCGCAATTCACCTAATGGCTAATGCGCTTCCATGTCTTCCAGTTCAATATTAAGTGCTTTGGTCGACAGCAGCAGTTCGCTTATCGATGCCAGCAGCGACAATACGATAAAAGCCATGCTCAAACCGAAAGTCAGGTTGCCGTAATATTGGTGTCCGTAAAAAATCAGTCCCATGGCGATGATGCAACAGATAATGCCGGTGACTGCCAGTAACTGCATGGCGATAATAAAGCGGATGCGTAGCCTTAAACTGTCGATCTGCTTTTTGGCGACCGGGCTTTGGGTTTTGTTAAACAGGTTGTGTTGTTCCCTGATGCGGTTGGCTATCGCCAGGATACGGTTGGAATAGGCCAGAAATATAACCA
>JBLRXA010000039.1:0-24418 GCA_047920955.1 Methylobacter sp.
CTAGGATAGTGTTGGATGAGATTGTCCAGCTCAAGAACGACAAGCTTTTTCATTTGGCTTTTAGCTTGAATTGCAAGATGCGCAACAAGCCCCTCACGATAAAGCTATTCCTGGATCCGGTACTTAACCGTTATCAAGTTAAGTTATGAGCAGCTTTACCGAAGACTTGACGATTAAGCTGGTCGTGACGATTGCAGGCCAAGCCCACACCATTCCTGGCGGCAACATCAAGTCGCTGGAACTTAACCTGAACCCTTACGGTTTTAACGGTAAAGTCAGCTTTGTGGTGTACAGCGAAAAGTCGACCGACGCGCTATTTACCCCGATATCGACGCAAGACGATTTAATCGAGGTGTCATTGACAGTGGAAAATTATAACGTTGATACGTCGACCGTGATTACCCCCCTTAGTTTGAGTGGCCTGGTCACTATCCGGGGCTTTTCCGAGCAGACGCTGGGCAATATCCTAAAAACCCAGACCCTTATGCTGCACCGGCATTACCATCTTGAATTTGCCGATCCTGCCCAAGTGCTATGGAAACAGCATTTCCCCTGCGACCTATTAACCGATAGCACACTGAAGGCCTTAATCACCGCCCACAAAAGCGAAAAAATCGATTTGTTGTATGATTGGACACTTTTGGATACAAGCCACCCGGTGCTGGCACTGTCTTTAGGGGCGCCGGGCAACTCGGCGAGTTTTTACGATTATTTGATATGGCTGGTCGACAGCAACAATGGCGTTTTCAGCTATGATTACGCCACCAAAAAATATTCGCTCAAGGCTGCAAAAACCCTGTCCGAAACCACCCAGTCGCTCAATCCTTTAGAAGTTTCGGCGTTTGGCGTCACCTTTCCCGAAGTCCGGCGTGACCAGCCTTATGTCCTGAATGCCTATTCGGAAAGCCCGCTAAAAACCCCTATCCCGAATAGCAATAAGGCCGATCCCATCCGCCGCGATTATATTGCGCGCTATCCGGTTGCCGTCGACATGTTGTCGCGGGTCACACTGGAAACGGCCAGGTTAAAGCAGCATTTGCACGAAGTTTGGGTGGAATACAGCCAATTCCAGACGCAAGTGACCCCGCCGGGCAAATCGGTCGATTTTAAAGGCTCCACCGCCTGGAATGCGTCGTTATTCGTTTACGCCAACACCTACCAGGTCAAAGAATGGCACTTGACTGCGCATTCGGTCGAACAGGAGTTGACCCTCGACCTGAACAATACCTTCAGCCGTTATAACGTGGAACATAGCCTAAAACTGAACAGCAGTTTGGAGCTGAATGTCGATTTGCCGCCCTATGTGCCGCCCGTTTATCCTTTTTTTGTGGAAGGCAAGGTTCTCAGTGAGCAAGGCGAGGTTGCGGACAGGACGTATCAGTTTTACACGGATGAGGACACCTCAACTGATTATTACCAGGTTAAGATTCCTTTATGGTCCAATAAAAAAGTACGCGCCGCCTACCAGCCGAATATGGACACCGGGCAATTTTATTTCCCCCCTTATAAAAATGCCCGGGTGCTGGTGGCTTTGGGTTTTAATGGCGCCGAAATTATCCAGTTCCTTGACTGGGGCAGCGGCACCGCCTTGCCCATGGATTCCCAGGGCAACCATGTAGTCATGGGCAAATCGAAGACTAGCCAGAATATTATCAAGCATAGCTATGTGGACAGTAAGCCGGAGTTACAAATTCAGCGTACTGATGACAAAGATACCGAACTGTTGCAGTTTTCCACCGGCTATATCATTTTGCAAACCCAACAGGAAGAGGAAAGCTGAGCATGGCTTTAGTTTGTAAAATTGAATTAAGCCAAACCGATGGGATGACCCTGACTGTCATCAACAAGGACGGCAACATCACCCAAACGGCGAAATTCGACGGTACTGTGATTACCCTGACCTGCAAAGGCCAAGAGAATACCAGCACCATAACGCAAAAAACCGACAGCATAACCGTCGATTGCAAGGATTTTATCGTCAACGCGGAAACCATCACCTGCAAATCGACCAAGGACACGCTGCACGAAGCCACCGGCAAGTTCACCATCAACAGCACCGAAAAAGCCACGTTCAAATCATCAGTGGATATGGATGTGACCGCAGCAACAAAACTGAACCTGAAAGCAACCGACTTTGTTGCCACGGCAAGCAACAGCGCCAAAGTAACCGCTTTGACCACAACCCTAAACGGCGACCAAAAGGCCAGCGTCACCGGCTTGGCGGTGGAGCTTACCGCAACCACCAGCGCCAGCCTGAAAGGCGCCACAGTAAAAGCCGCCGCCGACACCACAATGGATGTCGAGGGACTAACGACCACGGTTAAAGGACAACTCACCAATATCCAGGGCAGCCTGGTCAAGCTAGGGTAAAGGTTATGAGTTTCGATAACACACAATATCGGGCATTCCTTGAAGAACTGCAGGATTTGGCGGATTTTCGGCTTAATTATGCCCTTGATTATCCGGGCGCAGGGCTGGAAGGCGAAGACCCCGATGTTAAACGCATTATCGAAGCCTTGGCTTTTTTTGGTGCGCGTACCCAGATTGCGGTCATGCGCAGCATGGATTCAACCAACCGCCGTTTATACCAACAGTTCTTTTCCTATTTGATGACGCCTTTGGCGGCAATGGCGATGATTCAGGCCAAGCCGAACGGACACCTCACTGAAGCCCTGGAATTGCCTGCGGGCACCGAATTTGAATTGCGCCCTGACCAGGGCGGCATGGTCATGTTCCGCACTAACCGGGCTTTGCGGGTTCTGCCTATGACGCTGGAAGGCGTCAGGCAAGAGCTGCTTCCCGAATCGGGCATTCGGCTGTTACTGACATTCAAGGCCAATTTTCCGCTGAACGAACAGCTTGAAACGCTCAGCCTGCATATTAATTATTTAAACGACCTGGCGCTGTCGCTGAAGGTGTTTAATTTTCTGGGGCGCTCATTGAAAAGCGCGGGCGTCCAGTTCGGCGCCTATAATCCAGACCAAGCCTGCACCCCATGCGGCTTTAATTTGGGCGCGCCGCCGGTTGACATAACCACCGACGAGTGGCTGCATCCCTTGGAAGTGGAGCGTTACTATTTCCATTTTCCCCAGCAAGAGCTTTATCTTGATCTGGACATACCTGTGGCGCCGCGCAATTGGAAGCAGTTTACCGTGGTCTTGACGTGCGACCAGCCATGGCCGCGCCAACTGGGTTTAAACCGGAGCTTGTTCCATTTGTTTGCGGTGCCGTTGGTCAATAACCAACGTGCCATGGCGCAACCAATTATTTGCGACGGCACTCAGGAGCACTATGCGATACGGCATCCGATGCCGGATTTGGGGTTTAGCCTGCAAAAAGTGCTGGGCGTTTATGAAGTCGGGGAGCTGGGCATGTTGCCTTTCCGCCCCGGAATATTAGCGGGCGGCAATGGCTCTTATGAGATCGAACAAGGCCCCCCAAAAGACGGTGGCGGCTACTTGTACCGGGTTATCCCGCATTTCCCCGCCTCCTTTGAAGAACCCCGTACACTGGTGATTGAAGCCCTATGGCAGCAACCGTGGTATGACATGATTGTGCAAAGCAACTACACCTTACAGGCATTTCGCAGGCAATTGCCGGGGGTGGAGTGGGAACTTTTAGACACCGTCATTCCCCATGCGGAAAACCGCCAAATGGACAATATTTCCCGGTATATGCATTTATTGACACTGATGCACGCACCCAGTTTTAGCGGCCAGAATATGAAGGATTTACTGCTGGCCTTAGGCAGCGTCAGCGCAGGCCGGTTCCAAGGGGTGTTTAACAGCCTGATTGATGTGCGTCTGGAAGAGGTGCCTCTGGGCGAAGCGGAAGCGCACAAAACCCGGCAAACATATTATTTGTGCTTTAAGCCGCAAGCGGATGGCGGGCTTGAGCTAATCGATGGCTTTGTCCGTCATGTTGGGCAAGTGCTCGATTTCTGGCTGGCTGATGCGCAGGTTAGCGTAAGTTGGGAAGTGCAGGACGAATCAGGCGAAACCATTTCAGGCGAAACTATTTTAGGCAAAAAATAATGAACCAAGATTTATGGAAAATGATTGTATCCATCAACAATCTGTTAAGCCCTTTGCGGACGGCAGACGCACAATCAAGCGTGGCGGCAATCGACCTGATGCAGTTACGCAGCAAGATGCGCGACCAATTGGTCGATTTGCGCACCGCCATTACCGAACAATACTCGGAACGCGACGCTTACTACGTTTTATTTCCGCTCACTGCGCATTGTGACGAAGTCATTAAAAAGATGAACCATGACGGCCTTCAGCAGGCATGGCCGCCCTTGCAACAAGAGTTTTATCAGGTGGACGATGCCGGCGATTTATTTTACGAGCTGCTTGACAACACGTTGAGCAAACCGGAAACCTTGGGCTTGGTCTACGAAGTGTATTATTTTTGCCTGAGTGACGGTTTTAGCGGACGTTACAGCGGCAATCCCGGCATGGCTGCCAGTTATCTCGACAAATTGCGCAAACATATCGGCCTGCAACCGCTGCCAGTCACACCGGAGTCTGCGTCTAAGGCGAGAAGGCGCGCCTATTTCCGTATACCGACATACAGCCATTATATTGTCAATGTCGTGCTGTTCATTCTCAATTACTGGCTATTAACTTTTATGGCCAGTACCTGGCAACCTTGATAATGACTGCAGACCAACACCCCATATCCCGCTTGGACGCCCTGTTTTCGCCTGAACGGTTGCGCCAAAACTGGGAAATGAAAACCGCGCCGGTGCTTGAGCTGCCGCAGGTTTCGTTCAACCTTGACATTCATAACCGCTATCATGGCTTGCAGCAGTCAATCACCAAAAAATTTCCGGACGCTTCCCGCTTATCGGAAAAATTCAATGAAGTGATTGACGCCATTAACTGCGCCTTCCCGCTTGACGGTACGGCGGCCGCTTGCGTTGACGTCGGCCCAAAAGAAGCGGTTGTCGCTTTGCTGGAGGAACTGGAAGAATTGTTATGGGCGATGGATTTGTCGCTAATGGGGCAGGGATGACGCCGCTGGAAGCCCGCATTGTCCGGAATATCCGGCGCTTCGACCCGATCAGCCTGATGAAGTTGCTGGTTTATTTGGGGTATGAAATGGAGCAAATTTTATTTTGCAGCCACTTTAGCAACTGCTCGCAATCCCGCCTGCTTGAAGCCATCGAGTTCCGTAAATCGCCGAAAAAAGCGGTTGTCACGCTTAACTTGGGCTTGTTAGGCGGCCAAAGCGTGTTGCCCAATTACCTGTTCCAGCAGGTCGATAACAATACGATTGATGGGCAACGGTTTGCCGAGTTTTTCGGCTATTTCGATGACAGGCTATTGCGCCGGTTCTTATTGGCCATTTACCCGGAATTTGATGGGACGGCCTTAGAACAGGCATGGGAAGAGCGAAAAAGGACGGCACTGTACACGCTCAGGCTCGATAGTATCGCCACCCTGCACTGGTTGATGCAGCTGGTATTTCCCGAACTGCAAACCCGGGTCGAAAAAGTTACCTTGCAGCGGCATATCGATTTGGGCGCGCCTATTTTGGGCAAAACCCGTCTTGGCCACCAAGCCGTGTTTGGCAAAATAAAAAAACTGCCGGTACCGGGGCGGCGGGTGACGTTGATTACCGATGAGGAGAATTTCACTGGCGGGCAGCCTTGGCCGTTTGAAATTGAGCAGCGTTTGGACAAACTGGTATTCCCACTGTTGCGGGGCGCCGACTTGCAGCTGGAGGTATGGCTGCTGATCCGCACCCAAGGCACGTGGCTCGGCCTAAAACAAAACAGTTACCTCGGCTATGAAAACCTGCTCAGCGACACGCTGCAGGTGCGCCGCATCCGAATATTTTCCGGACGTATATACCATGGGCATTAAAGGAAAAATAATATGAGAATTGTGCTGTTACAAGGCAATCTGCCGGTCAGCGAAAACCCCGGCCTTGATTCTACAGACCCGCGCATTGACGACATTGCAACATTGGTGCAAAGCGGCCATCACGCCGAGGCGGCCAGCCAAAGCGAAGCCATCTTGGTCGATGGCATTTATGACATCCGGCTGATTTGTTACTTTCTTTATGGGCATTGGTTGGAAGCAGGCTTGCTCAGTTTCTTCGACGTTATCAGTTGCTTGAATAATGTCTTGGAAAATTGGGAAGCTGTCGGCCCAGTCAAGAACAGGGAGAAAAGCGCCGAAAAAAGCCTGGACTGGCTTTTTAAGCAATCACTGAAAAAAATACAATATGAAGAGAATAAAAATACGCCGCTGTGGCAACAGTGGCAGGCGGATTTTAGCGCCGACGAAGTCGACCAAATACTGGATTTGGGCGAAACATTCCGCCTCAACCTAGACCATCGGCTTGAGGCTAACGCCAATATCGTCATTGCCTTATGGAGCAAGGTTGAGCAATGGCTACAGACATACCAGCAAATGATGTACCGTCCGCCGGAAGCGTTGGAACAGGATGAAGCTGAAGCGATTGAGGACGATTCCCCTACTGAAGAGATTTTCCCGACGGTAATGGCTAAGCAAAGCACAGGGCTTGAAATTGAAAGCTCCTATCACATGGAGCTGTTATTGGAAAAGCTGGCCGCGTTCGAGCGCCTGCTCCAAGAAGAAAAATTTCCGCAAGCGGCGGTGGTCGCGGTTGACATTAACGAAACGCTCAGTAATTTCGACCCCAAAATTTATTTTCCGAAAATTTTCGAATCGTTTGTCAGGCTGCAGGCACTTAATTTCGAAGAATTGTCTGTTTACGCAGAAAATCAGGACAGTCCGCAATGGCAAGTCATGCAGGACTGGTTAAAAGTTGATGTGAATAGTTTTATAAATAATTAGGAGGCTGTTATGGGCTTTTTAGTCACAGGCAATGCGGTTCTTTCATGCACCTTTGGCGCTGCGCCGTCAACACTGATGGTGTTGCCCACCAATCGCGTCGTGGTCGACATGCCGGCCGCCAATATCGTCGACCAAATACCGTTGCTGAATATTTTGCCGTTCGGTGTCTGCACCAGCTTGGCAAACCCGACGGTCGCCGCCGCCACAGCGGCGGCATTGGGGGTGCTGACGCCGATGCCGTGCATACCGATGCCAGCCGCGCCTTGGGTGACAGGCGCCCCCACCGTACTGATAGGCAACATGCCCGCGCTTAGCAGCGACAGCAAACTGATGTGTTGCTGGGCCGGCGTTATCAGCATCAGCTTCGCCGGTCAGGTCAAGGTGATGCTGTAATGCCCTGCCCAACCTGCCGGAAAGCCCATGCGCAACGGTGAGGCTGGCGGGCTTTGGTCCGCAGCTGATTTTGCCCACATTGAAACCGCCTTATGGCAGGAAGACCAGCGCGCACCCATCGATTTGGCTTGGCTGGAACTGAGCTGGAGGGAGCCGGTACGGTTTTTGACCGCACTGCACGCCTATGCCGACCGGCGGCAGAAGAACCCATCGAAAAGTATCCCTTGGGGGCGTTACGATTTTTATTATGACGTGCTGGGGCAACAAAAAGAGCAGGCGACCCCCGCTTTAATCTGGTTCGACAACGGGGCATGGCAAACCTGGTCTTATGCCGAATTGGAAAAAAGGGTCAATGGCTTGGCCGCCTCTTGGGAAGATGTTGGCGTACAACCCGGCGACATACTGGCCATACTGCACCCGCAGGGGCCGCATTGGCTGACCGCCTTGCTGGCCGGCTTGCGTTTGGGCTTGGTGGTGTCGCTATTGCCGCCGCAGGGCAACACCTTCGTCAGCCGTCGCCTCGACAACCTGGCGCCGCACTGGCTAGCCCTGGACCAGCTGTACCGGCACCAGCTTGGCGCAACGTGGCAAGACAAGGTGTTGCCCAACACCTTGTCATCGCAAGCGCCGACCCGGCGGCCGCATGAATACCCCGGTACGGCCATTGTCGTGCACTGTTTTGACCCGACCAGCCCCACACCTGACGCCGTTTGTCCTGTCAATGCCGACAGCCTTTATCTGGGGGCATTGCGCGACGGCATTTTGTCTTTAGGCATCAAGCCCGGACAAGCCTGCGCCGCGCCTGGTTGGCACGGATTGGAGAGCCAGCCCGCATTGGTATTGGCAGTTTTGTTAAACAGCGCGACCTGGGTGCATATCGGCCTGGACGACCTGAAACAGAAACCGGAGCGGCTATTGGAGCAGCCCATTGACGTGTTGGGCATCAGCCGCCCCCTGCGCGACCTGTTACTGGTTAATCCGCCTGCCGGTGAGAAACCTTGGCGCTATTGGTTCCGCCATCCGGCGGAATCGAGCAATTTTACCGTCTGGCAGGATTTTATCCGAATATTGCAACTGGACGACATCTACGCAGGTAACGTGCTGTGCATCACCGCCCGGGGCGGAAGCCTGCTTTTTTCACCCCGGTATCGGGGGCAGGCGCATCATACGGTATTGCCCGCCGCCGCCCAGTGCTGGCAACTGGGCATGGTTGACGCCCCGGATTTGCCGTCTGTGGGCGGTTGGGGGCGAATGGCGCTGGGTAAACAGGAACAGGATGCGACCGTTTGGGCCGCAACACCGTTTATGCTGACGCCCTACCTAAACGTCTGGAGTTATTTGAGCCAGTACCCGTTAGGCCGGGCCGGGCGTACCTACCCTAAACAAGAAGTGCTGGATTTGCTGTCAGACCAGGCCCGTTACCTGGCCTTAGTCGAAGCCTTTGCACATGGCGGCGATGCAGACCCGCTCCAGGTGCTGTTGGCTTTCGGGCCGGATGCCGATGCGGCGGCATTGCAGGCGCGGATAGAAACCGAATTGGGCGCCGAGTTCCTGCCTGACCGCATTGAATGCCTGCCGTTGCTGCCTAAACGCAACAGCGATGGCGGCGCGGATCAGGCATGGTGCCAGTTCCATTATGTCACCGGGGAATTGTACCGACGTCAGCGCAACGAAATGTACCGCTGTTTGTCTGAATTGAAACGGAAGGTTTTGGTGTAGCCAAACAAGTATGCTTATTTAAATAATCGTCTGGGCATCATCCCTAAATTAATAACTTTATATTTATTGAGGATAGTTAAATGGATATTGATTTTCACTACTATGCGACTTACGTTGCTGCACGCTTCGCGGGATATCCTAAGAAAGATGCCCTGACAATCGCAACGTCTGCACAAATGATTGATGAAAACTCGAGGCATGTTCTGGTCGATAAACCTGGTAACACTACCGGTTTAATGGGTTTTCCCGATGATTTTAAATTGCGTCATCATCACGATACCCCGACCATTCATACTTATCGTGTGCAAATGACATTCCAAGGACTAGGTGATATTGGTACCAGTTCTGTTGATACCCTCTCTTCCATCTGGCCTGTTTATCATTTCCTACCAGGCAATTTTCGAGACGAACGCTGTACCTCAGAGCGCTGGT
Organism: Methylobacter sp.; assembly: GCA_047920955.1. Taxonomy (GTDB): domain Bacteria; phylum Pseudomonadota; class Gammaproteobacteria; order Methylococcales; family Methylomonadaceae; genus Methylobacter_A. The sequence continues at coordinate 9,378 of JBLRXA010000039.1, forward strand.
CTCAGCGCACGTTAAAGTCCTCTTATGCAAACGACAGAAAATTGAACGAGCATTTTGAGTGGCTTTGCCGCCCCCATAGTGCCATGGCTATACGCCTTGTAAATAATTGTAGAGAGTTAATTCATGATACTAATTCGGAAATAAGCAAGCATCAACTTGCCAGCTATCTTGTTGGTGTAACTATGCATGTTTTTGCCGACACTTGGGCGCATCAAGACTTTGTCGGTTTTGGTGTTAGGAAGATTAACAGCCGAGGAGAAATTGAAGAGAAAAAAGAGGGTTTCGGTAGTTCTTTGATGAATAGAAAATACGATTTAAGCTATGCTTTCGTCAAGCCATTATCTGTCACTCACCTGCCCTCTCTTATAGGGCAGGCACATAAGACATACAGTCAAGAGAGCGTATGGAGACATTGCAGTTGGGAGGAGTGCGCCCCAAAGAGTCTGGGTTTTATAATGGACAATGCGTCTATCGGACATGGAGTCGTCGGTCATTTGCCGGATCATAGTAGTTTGCTCTGGCGGTATAAACCAGCGTGGTCTGAGCATGAGATAATAAGAAATAACCCGGTAGAGTATTTTGATGCCTTTGTGCATCTAGTCTGGGCGATGCGCTGTATTCGCTTGAATCAACCCTATAGTCCGTTTGATGTAAATCCGATGAATATTTCATCAAAGATCGATGTCCCACAAGACAAATTATTAGCTGTTTACAAGATGATTGCTCTTGAGCGGCATCCGTGGGCTGCGGGGTGTAAAGAATTAAGAGTTACTGAGGATGTTAAAATTAAAGATACTTGGGATGGAATGATCTTTTTACATGGTTTCCAATGGCAAGATCTTATTGAAAATGTGTTGGATCTTGGTCATATTGATTCCTGGATTCCCGGCAAAAGTCAATGGATTAGGGAGGCTTATGAAACACTCCAAACTAACAAAGCACAAAAAAATGAGAACTGGTATACCGTTAACCAGTTCAAGACTCTGGATTTTTTTAAGTTCAATATTGCTGCCAAGTTCCATTATCGCTTTGTCAAACAGCAACTTCTGGCATTCAACAAGAAATTGCTTGGCGACTGGAGCGATGGTGCGGCCTATGCTGATGATTTGACACGTCTTAGTGATAATGCGCCTCATCAGATATGGCTTTTAGATATAGTCAGAAAACTTAGCGATTTACAACGTACAGAAAAGATCCGCGAAGTCAACGAAGGTATTACTATTCTCATTAGGGATATCGAAGCATCCGGATCTCTTACGGACGTTTATATGATTCTGAATACTCTTGTCGAAAATGTTAATACTAAGGGGTCTTGGACTTATGGTTTGCTCAATGACAAAGGTAAAAAACAGAGTTCGACAGCTTTGGAAGTGATTAAAGGCATTATAAAAAACTACAACGAAGCGGCTGGCATATCTTCTACGATAACCGGCCAGGTTCAAGTTGCGCTTTCTGAATATGAAGTCCATAAGAAAAAGTTATTCTCGAGACAGAGTAGGCAATCTGTTACAGCGGCAAAATATTTAACCGACATGTTAACCAATTCATCTGACACTGAAATACGCTCAGATGTAATGTTTTTATTAGGATTAAGTCCGCACTGTCGCTTTAAACGGTTAGGATTAGAACCACTTACAAAAGGTTCTAAGTTATATACGCTACTTTATGACGCTTACATTAGAACACCACCTATCAGATAACCATATGGGGCGGACGATACATTAGCTCTTCCTGATTTTCCGGGGTCGAATCTATATAGATAGCTATGTAGGGCGGGCAACGCTGTTTTTGCCCGTCGCCTCAGTTAAGGATTGCGTATGGCATTGCAAAAGCTGTGGGATATTGAGTTTTAAATGGTTGCCAGCATTTTTAATGCCCTTCATGCTATAAAAAACAATTTATAAACAGTGCCTTGCATTAGTGTCCTTTTAAATTGGCCGCCAATTAACACTAGACATTTTTTCTAAATACAATCCCTCCAAACTTGCCGTAAACGCTACTGCGCACTACGCTTGGGTAGGTTTATTCCGGTCTGCATGACGCTTTAGAAAAGATGCCTACTAAAAACAACACTTAGAAAACGATTATGATCATTGAAAAATTTAACCTGAAAGCGCAAAAAATCATTGAAAGCGCCTGCCGCCTGGCGGTTGAAAAAGATCACGGCGTGGTGACGCCCTGGCATCTTTTGCATCGCCTTGTCGAGTCCACGGACAGCATAGGCCGGCACTATCTGGAGCAGGCCAATATTGATTTGGCAAGGTTGGCTGATATTGTCGCCACCCAGCTTATCGTTCAGCCCAAGGCCTTGAGGAATGTCCAGCAAACGCCGATTAACCGCGAGCTTGAACGGCTATTTATTTACGCCGAACAAACGGCTGGCCGCATGGGTGATAAATACATGGGGGTCAATCACTTGTTGTTGGCGTTGTGGGATTTGGAAGAATTGGCCGCTGCGTTGACGGAGGGCGGCGGCAATAAGGAGGCGTTGGTGCTGGCGCTGGAACAGATGCCAAAGGGCGGCTATAAAAGCCAGGAAAGCGCCGGTGAGTTTGAATATTTGGCCAAGTATGCCCGCGATTTGACCGAACTGGCCAAACAAGGCCAGCTGGATCCGGTCATTGGCCGCACCGATGAAATTAATCTGGCGATTCAGGTATTGTGCCGGCGGCTTAAAAATAACCCGATTATTGTCGGCGAGCCGGGTGTAGGCAAAACCGCTATTGTCGAGGGCTTGGCGCAGCGCATTATTGCCGGGGACGTCCCGAAAGATTTGATGGGGTGTTCGGTGTTGGCTATCGATATGGGCTTGCTGGTGGCCGGTGCCAAATACCGGGGCGAGTTTGAGGAGCGGTTCAAACGGCTGTTGCAGGAAATTGCCGATGCCGGAAATGTGATCACCTTCATTGATGAAATCCATAATCTGATCGGCGCAGGCAAATCCGAAGGCTCCATGGATGCCGCCAATCTGCTCAAACCGGCCTTGGCGCGGGGCGAAATCCGTTGTATTGGCGCAACTACCAACGAAGAACACCGCAAACATTTTGAGAAAGACTCGGCGCTGATTAGGCGTTTCCAGGTTGTCCGGGTGGAGGAGCCGGATGATGAGACGGCATTGATGATCCTGCGCGGCGTCAAAGAAAAATACGAGATGCACCACGGCATACGCATCACCGAGGCGGGCTTGCTGGCGGCGGTCCGCCATTCCAGGCGCTACATTGCCGACCGCTTCCTGCCGGACAAGGCCATCGATTTGATTGACCAAACCGCCGCCGCCGTGCGTATCGGGCTGTCAGCCAAGCCCGCCGAATTGGAGGCGCTGGACCGCCGCGTGGTGGCGCTGGAAATCGAATGGTCTTCGCTGGCCAATGAGCTGGCCGAAACCCGCAAGCAACAGTTGTACGCCGAATTGGCCGGGCTACGCGAAAAGAGCGCGCAATTGACTGAGCGTTGGGAGCGTGAAAAACGGGCGATGACCGAGGTGCAGAATGCGCGCAAGTTGCTGGAAGATGCCCGCCGGGAAATGGAGCTGAAAATTCGCGAGGAGGATTTTGTGCGCGTTGCCGAATTGCAGCACAAGGTGATTCCGCAGGCGGAAAGGACGTTGGCCGAATACGCGGACATCGACACCGATGGCTTGCATCCGCAGAAAAACTTTATTGACGAGCAGGATATTGCCGCCACCGTCGCCCGTTTGACCGGCATCCCGGTTGCGCGGATGCTCGATTCCGAACAGCAGCGCCTGTTAAATCTGGAAAACCATTTGCGCGAACGGGTGGTCGGCCAGGAAGACGCCATTGTCGCCGTGGCCAAGGCCATTCGCCGCGCCCGTGCCAATATTCAAGATGCCAACCGTCCGCTTGGTTCTTTCCTGATGTTAGGCCCTACCGGTGTCGGCAAAACCGAATTGGCCAAGACCTTGGCGCAATTTTTGTTCAACGACGACTCGGCGATGGTGCGCATCGACATGAGCGAGTTTATGGAAAAACATTCGGCCGCACGTCTGACCGGCGCGCCTCCGGGCTATGTCGGCTATGAGGAAGGTGGGCTGTTGACCAACCAGGTGCGGCGCAAACCGTACAGCGTGATTTTGTTCGACGAGGTGGAAAAAGCGCATCCTGACGTGTTTAACCTATTTTTGCAGGTGCTCGATGAAGGCCGCCTGACTGACAGCCAGGGGCAGTTAGTCAATTTTAACAATACGCTGATCCTGATGACGTCCAACCTAGGCTCCGAGTTGATCGAGCCGGTAGAAACCGAGCAGGCGCAGCAGCAGATGCAGTCGTTGATTATGGACAGGGTGCGCGGCCATTTCCGCCCGGAATTCCTCAACCGCCTCGACGACATCCTGATTTTCCGCCAACTTACGCTGGCAACCATGCGCCCCATTGCCGATATTCAGCTGCGGCGTCTGGCCCAGTGTTTGCTGGAACGCGACATTAAGCTCGATATCAGTGATGATGCCGGTGACAGTCTGGCGCAATGGGGCTTTAACCCCTTGTACGGCGCACGTCCGCTAAAGCGGGTGATACAAAGCCGGCTTCAGGACCCGCTGGCCGAACTGTTGCTGTCCGGCGAATTGCATGACGGGCAACGTATTATGGTTAGCGTCGATGATGGGGAATTGGTGTTTACCGGCATGGATGACGATGCGGTTCTGGGCGACGAAGACATGACTGCAATGACAAAGGGGGATTAACATGGAGCCGGCCCCTTCGAACACGCTGGACGCAATCGTTTCGGCATTAAGTTGGCTCGATTGGCTAGGCTTGGCCGTCGTGCTGGTGCTGCTGTGCGTCCTGATTTTTTTGGGTTGGCGCCGCGCACACGCCAAATTGGCCGCTCCTGAACTTAGCGTACCGGAACAACTGTTATTGGCGCCTGATTGTTTGGTCAAGGTGTGGCGTTATTTTATCGGCACAATTCCCTGGCGGCTGCGCCCCGATGCCTTGCGTATGCCGTTTTCGCTGGTTATCGGCGAAGCCGGTAGCGGCAAAACCGGCATCATCGACCGTTATGCTGATTGGCAAGGGCAAAATTTCCGTTTCCATCCCAGCGCCACTGACGACCCATTGCTGCAAATTTATTTGGGCGCAAAATCGCTGGTGCTGGAGTTTAGCGCCTCGCTGCTCTACGACACGACACCGGCTGCGTACAAGGCGATCAAAAAGTTATGGCAACGCTTGCCGCCGCGTCCCCAAGTTGTCATGGTCATTGATGCGACGACCTTGCTGGCGCCGAAAATGGAACAGCTGCGCCAGTCAGGCCATGCCTTATTCGGTAAGCTAAAAGTATTTGGGGAGCTGGAGCGCCAGCCGTTGCCGCTTGTCATTGCGCTAAGCCACATGGAAAAAGTCCCCGGCTTTGTGGAGTTTTGCGTTTTCCTGGAAGAATCCGGCATCCCGTTGCAGCTTGAATTTTCAGGCAATGATGGCATTAACCGGCTGGAATCCTGCCTGGATGACTATCAGCAGCATCTGCAACGGGCGCTGGTGACGCGCCCGGCGCAAGACTACCTTAAAATAGCAACTTTCCTGAATGAAGCCCCGGACGTATTTCGGGTCTTGGTTGATTTTTTGCGTGTGGCCGGGGTCGAACAAGATGTCGGGTCGCCGCCGATTATTAGGCTTTGCCTGCTGTCCGAGCATGTCCATAGCTTTGCCTGCCAGCCGTTTGCGCTGCCACCGGGCAATGTGCAAAAAACACCGCGTATCCTCGATAGCCGCGCCAAAGTCTCGCTCGCGCTGTTTGCCCTAGGTTTTACCTATCTGGTCGGCAGTTATGTTTATCAACAGGATATGGTCAGCGATGTCTATAGAAAGATTGAGACCATCGCCAGCACCCCTGTCCAACGCTACGAAGCAGAGATCAGCCCACTGTTCCTCAATTTCGGTTCGGATCTGAACAAAGACCCGCTGTTGACGTTTATGCCCAATTTTTTTGAGCCGATTGTGGAGCGCAACAATTATTTGTTGATTACCGAAATACGCAAACATTATTTGCTGCCCTTATTGAAACAAATTCAGTTGGAGCCGGATGCCAATTTCAAGACCATCCGCTTTATCGGTTTGTTGTACGCAACGCCGAGCAACGAAATGGGCAAAATTATGGCGAAAAATGCGCAAACAAATTCGGTCGACATTGGCAATATCGCCAAATATGCCAAGCTCATTAACGACTACCGGCAATACAACACGCGCACCGAGGACTTGGATTTCCTCCTCAACGAAATCGCCTATGCCAAGCCCCAGGCTTATATTGAAGACAACGCTCGGTGGATAGCCTTGTTCCACAGTTTCCAGCAGCTGTTGGGCAAACCGTTTGTGCAGGAAACCGAATTTAAGGCGCTGCAACAGCAATTAGTGCCTTTTCTTGGCATTATCGACCGGCTCGATTATTACAGCGACGAGGAAAGCATTAGGCAATGGCTTGCGGAAAACACCAACCTGCGCCTGCTGGAACAGCGCAGCCAGTCGCAATTGCGGCAACGGGACATCGCCCAGCTATTGGCCTTGGTCAGTAACCTCAAACTGGACCGTGCCGATAATTGCAGGCCTGCGTTATCCCTGCATGAGTGTTTAGGCTTGGTGCAGGCCGTGGCCAATGCCAAGGTGGACACCAGCATCCCGAACATGACGTTTACGCTGGACGGGGAGCCTTTTTCGTTCAATCCTGCGCAATGGGAGGAGTTGATCAAACGCAGCCGCATCAGCATGATGCTGCGCGACATCATCAGCAACCACAGGAATTACGACGGCTGGCTTTTTTTCGGCTCGCCTTCGGTTTATGCCAACGTGGAAATGAATGCCACCAATAATGGCGGCTTGCTGTTCGCCGGTAAAGCCAGCATTGACGGGCGCATGACCGCCGATGCTTTTGAGCAAGACGTCAAACCTTCGATTATGGCGCTGTCTGAGATTGTGGACAAACTGCCCATTGACCCAAAGGAGAAAAAGTATTTCAGCGATTTTGTGCTAAAAAGCCTGGGCACGTACTCAGACCGCTATGTGAATGCCTATCTGCACTATTTCCAGCAATTCCAGATACGCATTGATTCCGCCTGGGCGTTGAATTATGTGCTGAGCGATTTGCAACAGCCCACGTCCTCGTTGCTGGAAGTGCTGGTGCAGATAAAAAACAACACGGCGCTGGATTTCCCGGTCTCGCCTTACTTTCAACCGTTTGCGCAGAAATTGACCGCATTTCGTTTTATCCAGCGTTTGATGGAAGAGCAAAACGGCGTTTATCCGGAATTCCAAAAATACCAGTTCCTGATGGCGAAAATGCAAAATGACATCAGCATGGAAGAGCCCTACCTGCCGAAAAAAGACGATGCCGCCGGTGCCCTGAAAGGCGCGTTGACGCCTATCGGGCGGGTGGCATGGTCGATGCTGACCAACGAGGATGGCGCGTATTCGACCTTAGTCAAAAACTGGCTGCAAAATGTCGGCATTCTCAATGAGTGGCAACAGCCGTTCCTGGTGCCGGTACAAAAAGTGCAAAAATTCGGCACCAATGAAATCAACCAGCATATTGCCGGTATTTGGTCGGATATTTGGCGCTCCAATGTCATGCCGCTATTCGTCAAATTCCCTTTCATGTCCAATGCCGGGCGCGACCAGGAACTGGCATTGGATGATTTGAGCGCAACGTTCCATCCGGTACGGGGCATTTTTTGGCTCACTTTCCAGCAATACCTGTCGCCGTTGTCGACGTTTAGCAATGGCGTCTGGGTCAAACATCGGGAGTTATCCGACAGCGTGGTGTTGCCGCCCAATTATTTGAAGCGGATTAACGCCGCACAACAACTTACAGCCAGTTTATGGGACGATCTTGGCAACCCCAAGCCGCTGGAATTGTTCGTCAGGCCCGGCTTGTTGCCGACCTACAAAAACCAGCAACTACTGCGTACGCCCTTGGTTTCCTTAACCTATTTGCGGCAAGGCGAAAATTCGGTGTTAGGTTTCAACCAGCAAAAAACCTGGCAGAAACTGGCGGTGAAATGGTGGGCGCCCGAACTGGCAGAGGTCGGTATGGAGTTCCGTAAAGATGCCGCCCCGACCCGCGTTTACAGCGACATGACGGTTACCGATTCGCAGTGGAATTTTTTCCGGCTGCTGCAACAAGGCGAATTGGTGGGCGTGCAACGCTATCGCTGGCTGTTGGCCCATCCGAATTTTCCGCAACAACCGTTAAATGTTGAATTCTCATTCCAGGCCAATCCGTTGACCGTATTTGCCAATCTTGCCGGGAGTTAAACAATGGCCTTAATTTCACCTTGGAAAATTATCCTGTTGCTGATGGTTACCTTATTGGCGGCCTGTTCCAGCGACCCCAAACCACCGCCGCTGTTGACGTTTAATGTCAGGGCGAATATCCAGACCAACAACGGCGACCTTTTTTATTTCGTCGTCCGTAGCGTCAACGAAAAGCAATTCATGCTTGACAGCTACCAGGACATTGCCGACAAAGCATTCTCAAGCCCGCCGGATCCCGGCGTGTTAGGGGTCTTTTCGATAGTCCCCGGCACCAAACAGGAATGCGCGGTCAACCAGCCCGCGCAGGGCTCGGTGGGTTTGTACTTTTTATATACCCAGCCCGGTTCGCAATGGAAAAAAATGCTGTCCATGCCGTTTGACCTTAAATACACGGTTAACCTGAAGGCAAATAGCCACGTTGAAATTCTCGAAAGCAAGCCGTGGTATTCCTTTTTTTAGCCTAATTGCCTGGGTTTTCCGAAAAGAATACGGCTACCCATTTTAGCCGGGGCAAAAATACCGAAGTTAGACCTGACAGACCTGCCCCGTGTTAAGTGGGTAGCCCCTTTTCGCAAGGAGAATTGTGTGGGAAAACCGCTTAAAATTGTTGTGTCGACGGTCGCCGTCGTGCTTTTACTGCTGATAATCGCTGCTGCCATCCTGCCATTCGTTATCGACCCCAATGATTTCAAAGCTGAAATTGCTGCGGCGGTTAAGGACAAGACCGGGCGCGATTTGGCGCTGGAGGGCGAATTAAAATTGTCGCTGTTTCCCGGCGCCCATATTTCGACCGGAAAAATGGCTTTGAGCAATGCGTCGGGGTTCGGCGATCTGCCTTTTGCCACACTGGAAGACGGCGACATTAACCTGCTGTTATGGCCATTGCTGTCGAAGAAAATAGACATCAGCCGCATTGTCCTAAAAGGCTTGGCGCTTAATCTGGTGCGCAATCCTGAGGGGCTTGGCAACTGGGACGGTTTAAGCCGTCCAGACCTTACGCAGCCCCCAGCACCCTTCCCGTCCGATAAAGCGCCGATGCCTGACGCAGCAAAGGCGGCTTTTGCCATTGGCGGCATTGCGCTGGAAAACGCACGGATTAATTGGCACGACCAAAAAACCGGCCAGCAGCTTGAACTAACCGAGTTTAATTTACACACCGATGCCTTTACCTTTAACGAAGCGGTCGGCATTGCCGCATCCCTGAATGTTTTGGATAAAAAGTCGCAATCGGCCCAAGCGATTAAATTCAACAGCGAACTGACAGTTAACCAACAACTCGATATTTTTGCCTTGCGTCAAAGCGATCTGCATGTCACCGCCTCAGGCGAACAGGTTCCCGGCAAAACGCAGACGGCGGCGTTAACCATCGCCGATGTGGCGCTCGATATGAACCGGCAAACCGCCAAAATTTCCGGCTTATTGCTTAAATCGGGCGAAATGGCGCTGTCGGCCAACTTAAGCGGCAGTGCCATTAAGGACAAACCCGCATTCCAAGGTGTAGTCAGTCTTGCGCCCTTGAACCCCAGCCAAATTATGCAGGAACTCGGTATCAAGCGCCCGGCCATGCACGATAAACAGGCGCTAAGCAAACTCGCGGCCACTTTTGATGTGGCGGCAACGGCTGAGTCGGTTGAGATGCAAAACCTGCTCATGACGCTGGATGACAGCCAAATAAAAGGCTCGCTAAGCGTTGCCGATTTTGCCCAGCCCGCCCTCCGTTTCAGTTTGGCTATCGACACGCTTGACCTTGACCGTTATTTATCGCCAAGCAATAAAACGTCCAAACCGATAGCCACCCCCGCCGTGTTGCTGGCAGCTGGATTTTCTGCGCTGCCGGTCGAAATGGTCAGAAAGCTCAATGCCGAGGGTGCGGTCACACTGGGCAAACTCAAAATAAAAGATTTAACCTTGCAGGAAGTGCAGATTAAATTGAACGCTAAAAACGGCGTGGTGACTTCGCAACAAGCGATTGAGCAGTTTTATCAGGGGCATTATTCCGGCAGCCTTGATTTGGATAGGCGCGGCGACAAAACGGCGCTGGCGGTCAACGAAAAAATGGAACAGGTGCAGCTTGAGCCTTTATTGAAAGACTACCGTGGCAAGGCGTGGATGAGCGGCATCATGGACGCATCAGTGCAATTGCAGGGGCAAGGGCACAAAACCGACGAGCTGAAAGCGTCAGCCAAAGGGCAGTTAAATTTTCTGATTAAAGACTCGGTGATTAAAAATTTCAATCTGCAAAAGCTGATTGACGAGGGCAAGGACAAGCTTAAAGGCACTGAGTTGCAGGCGGATTATAAACACGACCAAACGTTGTTTTCAGCAATGGGCGGCAGCGCGACCATCGCCAACGGCATCCTGCAAAATGACGATTTTGTCGGCAAATCGGCCAAGTTGCGTGTTGACGGCAAAGGCAGCGTCAACCTGAATTCGGACGCACTCGATTACAAAGTCAATGCCCACCTGCTCAATGTCGGCGCAGCAGAAGCGGAAGCGGTTAAAGGCAGCGTCGTCATTCATGTTGCCGGGACACTCGGCAAGCCGATTTACCGCATCGACATCGCGTCATTATTGACCGATAAAAACAAAGCCAAAATTGATAAAGTCATCGATAAAATCGAAAAGAAAGTCGGTGTCGACGTCGGTGACTTGTTAAAACATTTTTTGAAAAAGAGGAAAAAAGAGGAATAGGGGGAAGACAGCATCCCGTAAACTGCGCGGCTTTTACTCTTCATCTGAAACCTGAATTTAATGTCCCCTTCCATTTTTCAACAAAAAATCCTCGCTTGGTTTGACCAGCACGGGCGTAAAGACCTGCCTTGGCAACAGGAGCTGACGCCTTACCGCGTCTGGCTTTCCGAGACCATGTTGCAGCAAACTCAGGTTGCCACGGTGATTCCTTATTTCAACGCCTTTGTTGCACGCTTCCCCGATGTTGCCAGCTTGGCCGCTGCGCCGGTTGATGAGGTGCTGCAGCTTTGGGCGGGTCTTGGTTATTACGCCCGCGCCCGCAATTTGCATAAAACTGCACAGATTGTCGCCGAACAAGGGCGATTTCCTGATACGCTGGATGCTTTGCTTGCGTTGCCGGGCATTGGGCTGTCAACGGCGGGGGCGATTTTGAGCATCGCTTTTAACAGCAGCCAGCCAATTCTCGATGGCAATGTCAAACGGGTACTTGCGCGCTTTAAAGCGGTTTCCGGCTGGCCGGGCAATAGCGCGATTAATAAACAACTGTGGGCGATCAGCGCCGATCTGACGCCGATAGGGCGGGTCGCCGATTACACCCAGGCGATGATGGATTTGGGCGCGACTGTGTGTACCCGCAGCAAACCGGCGTGTCCGCTGTGCCCGCTGCATGATGCTTGTCTGGCGCGGCTAAGTGATAAGGTTTCGGTATTGCCAACGCCGAAACCGGCCAAAACCTTGCCGGTTAAACAGCTTGTTTTCCTGTTGCTGCGCACTGCCGATGATCGGATATTGTTGGAAAAAAGGCCGCCAACCGGCATTTGGGGCGGTTTATGGAGTTTGCCCGAATTCGACAGTAGGGCTGCTGTAGATGACTGGTGTTTGACCCGGCATATCGACATTGCCGGTAAACAGACCTTGCCAAGCCAGCGCCATACCTTTTCCCATTATCATTTGGATTACACGCCGCTGCTCATACAAACCAATAACCCTAGCGATTTTGTGATGGAAGCCAATCAGACTGTCTGGTATAAATCTGAGCAGCTTAATCGGCTGGGTTTAGCCGCGCCGATTAAGTTGTTATTGCAATCACATACGGGAATAAAATGACTAGATTGGTTCACTGCGTAAAATTGGGCATAGAAGCCGAAGGCCTTGATGCGCCGCCGTTTCCGGGCATTAGAGGTCAGGAAATATTTGACAAGGTTTCCAAGCAAGCCTGGAAAGAATGGCTGGCAAAACAAACTATGTTGATCAATGAAGGCCGGTTGGCCAGTTTTGATCCGAAAACCAGGGAGTTTTTGGCTGAAGAGCGCCGCAGGTTTTTGTTTGAAGGTAATGATGACATGCCCGAAGGCTATGTGCCGCCGAAAGGCTGAGTAGAAGCGGCGTAGGCGACGCCTACGCCGCGACTGGAATTAAAAAGTCAGACACTCAAGTCGATTTGCTGGATAGTCCCTACCTTGCCGTCTTCGGTCAGATAAATGCCGGTATCGGTAATTTCCCCCAGCGATTGGTTGTCGGCGGTGCGCAATTGGAACGGCGTACTGACGTGGCCAAGATAAATGGCGCCGATGTTTTTGTCGCCTAGTGCTATCAGTTGTTCGCTGCCGTCTTCATAACGTTGCCAGATCCTTAGCTTGCTATAAATCGGGTCGGCTTCATCAATAAAGCCATTGCCGTCGCTGTCATGCGCGGCCAGTTCGGCAAAGCCTTTGCCGGTGGTCGGGCCGAACAATTCGGAACCATCGTTAATCACACCGTCATTATTTTTGTCCCATGCCAGAAAGCCGCTGCCCGGTTTTAGCATGGCGATTTGTTCGGTAGTGCCGTCGGCATCAAGGTCGAATTCAAAACGCGTTTCCGACAGTTCCGCCGCGTTGCCGTTAAAATTAATGACCAGCGGGTCGATTTTTTCCGGGTCGCCAGCGGTGATGGTCAGGCTGGTTTCCATGCGGAATTCACGGCTCATGTTCAGTTGTATGGAAAAATCGATGCTTTTGCCGTCTGCGGTTTTGATTTGCCCCATGGCGGAAAAACTGGTTTTTTCCGATTCCTGATGTAGGGTACGCTGCTCATAAACCAAGCCGAAACCTGCTGAAGGCGGCCGCTGCGCAGGCGGCTCTGCCGGCATATCAATAGTGGCTTTGCCTGTGCCGTTATCGTTCTTGTTCTTGCTGGTGAGTTCGGACGGCGACATCAGTTTAAAATCGTGGCCGGTCATGGCTTTGACCATGTTCCTGATAATCATTAGTTTAAGGCTTTGGGGGGCGTCTAGCGACTCTTCAAGGTCGATTTCCTGCGGCTCAGTTTTGGCAGTTTGAGCCGGTTTGGCGGCGTTGCTCAGGCTCAGCCTGTCTGCCGCCACGTCACTTCTGTTGGCATTCACCCGGTTTGTCGGCGCTTCCCCGGTTGTCCAGAAGCGTAACGATTCAGACCTTTCCGTGTGCTTTAGGGAGGTATGTTGGCTGTTTAATTGGATGGCGGAACTTTTGATGATCATGGGCGTTACCTCGGGGAGAAAAATCGGCTCATTTCGGATTATCGGCTACTATCAGGATTAATTTAGGCTGTATTTAAAAATCGTCGGAAGCGGACGGCTCAGGAGGTAACACCTTGGTGTACAATAAATTCCTTTTTTATTTAGGATCAGATAATGGACGCTTTCCCCGAAAAAACCTGTTCGATAGACCGTTTGGTAACCCATGCAAAATTGGTCGAAGCGACCAAAGCCGGTATGAAAACACAGCAGCGCCGCGATGGCGTTTACGGCTTTCCCGGCGAAACTTTTGATTTGGATGGCATGACTTTTGTGGTGACCGATTTAAAGCGTCAGCGTTTAGGCGACATGACTGATGACGATGCGCGAGCTGAAGGTTATCCAAGTCTGGAAATGTATCAGGATATTATTTTAAAAATGCACGCAGGCATGACCTGGAATGAGGATGCGCTGGTTTGGGTGCATAGTTTTGCGGCGAAGGTCTAACAAGAAGTCGAATCATGGATAAACTGTTAAAGAACGCCCTCTGGCTAGCGATAGCCGGGCTCGGTGCGGCTGCGGTCGGCGGTATCGCGTTAAATCGCGGCGAGGATATTAACGCGCTGTGGTTTGTCACTGCCGCGCTGTGCGTTTATGCCATTGCCTACCGCTTTTATGCTGCCTGGATTGCCGCCACTGTGTTGGTGGTTGATGAAACACGGGCAACGCCAGCCGAGCGTCTGGATAACGGCCGCGATTTTGTGCCGACCCATAAATGGATTGTATTCGGCCACCATTTTGCCGCGATTGCGGGTCCTGGGCCTTTGGTCGGGCCGACGCTGGCCGCACAGTTCGGCTATTTGCCGGGTACCTTGTGGATTTTGTTCGGCGCGGTGCTGGGCGGCTGTGTGCAGGATATGGTGACGCTGTTTTTATCCACCCGGCGCGATGCCAAAAGTTTGGGGCAAATGGCGCGTGACGAATTGGGCGCGTTGGGCGGCACGGCGGCGCTGATCGGCACTTTTGCGATTATGATTATTTTAATCGCGGTGCTGGGGCTGGTGGTGGTCAACGCGATGAAACACAGCCCGTGGGCGACGGCGACGGTGTCGGCGACCATCCCGATTGCAATGATTGTCGGTTTGTACATGCGCAGTTTCCGCCCCGGTCAGGTGTTGGAGGCGTCTGCGTTGGGCGTGGCTTTATTGCTGTTGTCGGTGGCCGCTGGTGGCTGGATTGACGAGAACCCTACCTTGCGCGTCTGGTTCGACCACGAAGGTTTGACGCTGGCGTGGTGGGTGATGGCTTACGGTTTTGCCGCCGCGATTTTGCCGGTCTGGTTGCTGCTGGCGCCGCGCGATTATCTGTCGACTTACATCAAACTGGGCACGATTACGTTGCTGGCGGTGGCGATTATCATGCTGCAACCGACGGTAAAAATGCCTGCGGTGACGCAGTTCATCGACGGCACCGGGCCTATTTTCGGCGGCAAATTGTTCCCGTTCGTGTTCATCACCATCGCTTGCGGTGCGATTTCCGGTTTCCATGCGCTGATTGCGTCCGGCACCACGCCGAAATTGCTCAGCAACGAACGCGATATTCGCATGATTGGCTAC
>JBLRXA010000040.1:0-23911 GCA_047920955.1 Methylobacter sp.
CGCAAATACACGATTCTGGCGGTGGTGCTGAGCTTGTTCGCCGTCTTTGTGGTAGTGAGCGGGTTCATTGTTCGCGGTATTTTGCACCCGGTTTCGGTCATGGTCGATGCGGTCGGTAAACTCGGGCGCGGTGAAATGCCTGCACGCGACGATATCAATTACGGATTGGAGTTCAATCAGCTCAAGGAAGGTTTGAATTTGGCGGTTTTAGGGGTTCAGGCATTGATTGCCGATTCCGGCATACTTTCGCAGGCTGCGCTCGACGGCAGGCTGTCCACCCGCGCCGATGTCAGCAAGCATCAGGGCGATTACCGCAAGATTATCGAGGGCTTCAACTTGACGCTAGACACCGTAATCGATCCGCTTAATCAGTTACGGAGTCTGCTGGTAGCTATGGAACAGGGGGACATGACCCAGCAAATTACCGAACACTATCGCGGCGAACTCGAAGAATTGCGCAATGCAGCCAACAACACGGTCACCAAACTTTCGCAAACCATCAGCGACGTTATCGGCACAACCGAACAGCTCGGCAAAGCCGCCGGGCAGATCAGCGACACCGCGCAATCCTTGGCGCAAGCCAGCAGCGAGCAGGCGGCCAACGTCGAGGAAACCAGCGCGTCCATCGAACAGATGTCGGCGTCGATCAACCAGAACACCGAAAACGCCAGAGTCACCGACGCTATGGCGGCCCAGGCCAGCGGCGAAGCGGTGCAAGGCAGCGAAGCCGTGAAACAGACTGTCAGCGCGATGAAGAGCATCGCCGGCAAAGTCGGCATCATCGATGACATCGCCTACCAGACCAACCTGCTGGCTTTGAATGCGGCGATTGAAGCGGCACGCGCTGGCGAGCACGGCAAAGGTTTTGCGGTAGTCGCGGCGGAAGTGCGGAAACTGGCCGAACGCAGCCAAATTGCCGCGCAGGAAATCGGCGAACTGGCCGAAAGCAGCGTCGAAATGGCCGAAAGCGCCGGCAGGCTGCTCGATACTATCGTGCCGTCGATCAAGAACACCTCCGGCCTGGTGCAGGAAATTGCCGCCGCCTCCGAAGAGCAGTCGGCAGGCGTAGGCCAAATCAATACCGCAATGGATCAGCTCAACCAGATCACACAGCAGAACGCCAGTTCCTCGGAACAGTTGGCCGCCACCTCGGAACAAATGAGCGGGCAGGCCGCGCAATTGCGCGAGCTGATGGCGTTTTTTACCGTGGCCGGCAGTGCCGGCGCGGTATCCTCAGCCAACAATATTAAGGCTTTCAAGCCTGCGGCTAGAAAAACGGCGGCGGCAATACAAAGGCCTGACGAAGCCGAATTGGTCGGGTTTTAGATGTCGGGCATCAAGCAATAAGGAAACATGCCTGCGGGATGAAGCCAAGATTGGGCATCTCCATGCCGGACAAGGTGCGCACTGCTTAGTTTTTGGGCTTTGTATCCGTAAAAATATTGTTACAGCGGTTTCAATATCGATTAGTTAGACAATGGAGTACAAACCTAGGTTTGTGCTCCACATCTTGCACTGATGAATGCTACTAAGGCAATCTGAAAACGCTGTACATCAAATCAATAATAAAACGAATGATTCAGTTCGTGAGGGAAAGTTTACATGAAAATAAATATGCCGGTGACTAACCAAGAAATCCAAATGAAAAAAGGCGGATTGTTGGTTACAAGAACCGATTTAAAAGGGGTTATCACTTATGTCAATGATGAGTTTGTCGCCATCAGCGGTTATAGCCGGGATGAGCTGATAGGCGCTGAACATAATATTGTCCGCCACCCCGACATGCCGGAGGCCGCCTTTGAGGATTTATGGCGGACTTTAAAAGCACTTAGACCCTGGAACGGCATAGTCAAAAACCGGACAAAATCCGGCGATTATTACTGGGTGGACGCGAATGCGATGCCGGTATTTAAAAACGGCCAAGTTCATGAATATCTTTCCGTCCGTCGTGCACCCAGCCGGGACAAGATAGAAAAAGCGGAGCAGTTATACCAGCAGCTTAATGCCAAAACGGCAACCATAAGGCCGACCGGCTTGGCCGCAGCGGTCAAATCCATCAAGGAAATGGATGCCTTGAAAAAAATGGCCGCTGCACTGGCCGTGCTCTTGATACCCGTTTTCTTTCTGATGTATCAGTTGTTTTTAACGCAGGATTACCTGCTGCTGGCCGGTGTTGCCGCATCAGTGATGGCCGCGTCGGCGATAGGCTACAGCGTCATCCTTAGCTTCACCACAACGTTAAATAAAACCATCGGCATTTTTTACCGGTTGGCCGAGAAACGATTCGGCAATGTGCAGGATTTGACCCGGAACGACCTGATCGGCGATTTTCAGCGCGCCTTGTATTCGATGGAAGTGAATCTGAGCCTGGATTTGGCGCAAGCCAGGGATGAGGCTTCAAAAGCCATGCGCATTAACCAAGCACTGGATAATGTCAAATCCGGCGTCATGGTGGCCGATACTAATTTTGAAATCATTTATACCAACGATAGTGTCGAGCGTATGCTCAAGGCCGCCGAGCAGGATTTTCGTAGCCAGTTGCCGCATTTTAATGCAGACAAACTGATAGGCGAAAATATCGACAGCTTTCACCGGGATCCCGCCCATCAGCGCCGTCTGCTGGGGAACCTAAAAGAGCCGTACAGCGCGGATCTGATTATCGCAGGCCAACACATGCATGTTATCGCCAGCCCTGTTATTAACGGTGAAGGCGAGCACATCGGTTTTGTCGCCGAATGGCAAAACCGAACTCAGGACATAAGAATCGAACAGGAGATTGGGCAATTAGTGCAAGACGTTAAAGCCGGTGATCTGAGCAGCCGCATTGACATGGCCGACAAACAAGGCTTTGCCAAAATGTTGTCGTCCGGCATCAACGAATTAACCGATGTGATAGAAAGCGTCTTTAACGACATTAACAGCGTTATGGAAAACATGTCCCAAGGCGACTTGACCAGTGCCATTACTAACGACTACCAAGGCGTCTACGCCGAATGCAAGAACAACATCAACGGCAGCCTGACCAACTTGAGCAACTTCATTATCCAAATCCGGGATGCGGCTGACTTTATCGACAGCTCGTCTCAGGAAATGGCCAGCGGCAACAACAACCTGTCCCATCGCGCCGAGCAACAAGCGGCCAATCTGGAGGAAACCGCCGCCAGCATGGAACAGCTTGCCAGCACGGTAAGAAATAATGCCGATAATACGCAACAGGCCAATCAAGTTGTCAATTCAGCCAGCCAGTTAGCGCAAAAAGGCGGCGATGTGGTGAAAGCCGCGATCACGGCGATGCAGGAAATCAATGACAGCAGCAACAAGATTGCCGAGATCATCAGCGTGATTGATGAAATCGCCTTCCAAACCAATCTGCTGGCCTTGAATGCTTCCGTGGAAGCGGCAAGGGCCGGTGAGCAAGGGCGCGGCTTTTCGGTGGTTGCCACCGAAGTCCGCAACTTGGCTCAACGTAGCGCAATCGCTGCCAAACAAAGCCATGACCTGATCCAGAACAGCCTGCAAAAAGTCCGTTCGGGCACTGCATTTGTCAATGAAACCGGCGTGGCACTGACTGAAATCGTCAACAGCGTTGGGCAAGTGGGCGACATGGTTTCCCAAATTGCCAGCGCCAGCGCGGAGCAGACGGCGGGTATCGACCAGGTCAATCAGGCGGTTTCCCAAATGGACGACATTACCCAGCAAAATGCCGCTTTAGCGGAACAGGCGGCGGCGGGTAGCATTGCGATGAGCGAGCAGTCCACCCACATGACCCAGTTGCTCAGTTTCTTTAACGTCAATTCGAAACGGGCGGCGCAGCCTGCGAAAGCGGCCGTGCGTAAGCAAGCGCCGGCAATGCCGGTCGTGGCGGCCAAGCCTGTTGCGCCTGCGTCCTCAAGCAAGCCGAAACATGATGATAGCGAGTGGGAAGAGTTTTGATTTAGGGCTAGCGAAAGTACAGGGTTATGACGATGATTGAGAAGATGTGCGTGACAAAAATTGAACAACTGGAAAGCGAATTAAACCAAAAAGAAAATGAATTGGATGAAAGTTTGTATGTCCAATACCTATTGCGTGAAAGACTGAGAAGCGCCACCAAAACAATGGAGGACATTGAAAACCTGCTTAAATCCGTGGCCGCTAATTTGACCGATTCAAACGAATATATTGACACGCTCAAGCAGGAAAACCGAAAGCTCAAATTATCATGCGAGGTATGGGTGAAGCGGGCCGTAAAGCTTGAGTTTCAAGTTTTAAACGCACGCGCTGCGGCAAAAAAGTAGCCGCAGGCGGGTAAGTTTACCGGTGCTTTCGCCGAATGTTTGAACGGCATGTGCCAAATTGAAGTGCGCGAAGCCGTCAACGGCGGCCGGGTGTTGCCGGGACGCACACTGATTGCGCAAGGCGAGCCTTGCACTCCAGTCGCTGGAGACCGCAATTATTTTTTCGTTCCCAAGCAGTGGCATCGCGTGGGGACGAGTGGAAGTTTTCCACCCATAAAAATAATAAGAAACGGGACGCGATACGTAAATTGATGAACACCAACAACCTTAAATTCTGCATTTTAGCGTTGGCGTCGATATCGGCGGCAGCGGAAACCCTGCCGCTCGATACGCTGGTGATTACCAGCACGGCCAACCCCTTGTCGGGCATACGCTCCAGTGCCGCGTTCAGCACGCTGGATTATGAACAGATACAGGAATCCGCGCCGAGCAGCGCCGCCGACATTTTGCGCAATGTGCCCGGCATCATTGCCCAGGCCTCCGGCGGCGAAGGCAACGCCAATGTCTCGGTGCGCGGCCTGCCGATCGGCGGCGGCGCCAAGTTCGCGCAATTCCAGGAAGACGGCTTGCCGGTGCTGGGCTTCGGCGACATCAACTTCGGCACCGCCGATACTTTTCTCAGAACCGACTATAACCTGGAGCGGCTGGAAGTCATCCGTGGCAGGGCGGCGGCGACTTTCGCCAGCAATGAGCCGGGCGGCAGCACTGATCGATCAAGATATTGCTGAAAATCAAGGTTATCCGGGTTATTAAAAAGATGATGGTTTTTACTCAGCGCATATTCAATAGGACACGGATAAACACGGATTTAAAAACGCATCCAGGCGGAACGAGGGGAATGGCGGGGGCAATAGCAATATGAAACTGGGCTTAAAACGCAAAATAGTATTGGTCTTCATCGCTATGCTGATTGCCGTCAGCGCATTGGACGCGCTGTTGGCCTCTTATTTTACCAAGCGGCAAAACCAGGATGCGGCTTTTGCCAGGCTGAAGCGCGACCTGTTGACCTGGCAGGATGAATTGCAAGCCTTGACTGTGCAACTGCGCACGGTGGCACTGTCTGCAATCGGCGAAACGGTGGCGTTGAACCAGTTGTCCGCACTTAAGGCACTGGACTATAAATTGGCCCAAGCCGTGGACAAGAACAAGGACGTTAAAGAAGCGGCAAGAACGCTGGCTTTCAGCAAGTCGGTTTCACTAAACCGCTTGCATCTGGTGTTGCGCGCCGGCGGTTTTTCGGCGATTGCGGTTTATATCGACGGCAAGCTGAGCCACCGGGTTTCCGAATCCGAAGTGGGCATGTTCGTACAGCGGGGCAATGGCGAGCAGGCGTGGGTTAAGGCAGCCCCTGACGGCAACGGTAATCTGCCGCTTCGCAGTTGGCCGGCTTGGGAAGAAGGACTCCCGCCGGCAGTTGCCGCTTCGTTAGCGCCGCTTGACGGGCCGCAGGTTGCCTTTACTTACCCTTCGGCGGACAGCATGATGATTGAGGTGGCGGTGCCGGTTGAGGGGGTTATGGATTATTCGTTGCAGCAAGGCGAGTTGAGTCCATCCGAGCTTTCGGTGATTGATCCCCGTATTGCCGGATCGGTAAGCGATCCCCCCCTATTCGCGGCCAATAGGCCACCGACGCCGTTTGCGGCGGTGGTTTTCCAAAAGCGGATTGATTTGGCTTTTTTACAGGCGGTTGAGCGGAAAACAGGCATGTGGCCGCTGCTGTTCTCGCCTGACGGCCGGCACCATCAGCAGATGGGGCCGCTAAATTTAAGTTTGCGGCAGCTGTTGCCGGATACGATGCCCGATGCGTCCGCGATAAAGTCTCAAACTGTCTTCACTGGGCAAGGTTCGTTTTATGTTGCCGCTTTGCCTTGGCAGTTCGAACAACAGCCGGGCTTTGTGCTGGGACTGGCGGCATCAATGGACAGCACCCTGCAAAACATCCGGCAAACCGTGGCGGCTATCTTGGCGGTTACTGGGTTGATATTGGCGTTTAGCATCGGCGTAGGCATATTTTTGGTCGGACGTTTTATCGATCCGATAGTAGCTCTGACGAAAGCTGTGAAGGCGATCGGACTGGTGAGCCAATTGGCGCGAGATCGGCAGTCCGATTACCGGTTGACAGCGGAAAACCTGCGCCCGCTGGCTATTTCCGCGCCCGGAGAAGTCGGCGATTTGGCCTGGGCGTTCGATGTCATGATCGGCGAGTTGCACTATTTGTTCGATTCGTTGGAGCAGCGCGTACAAGAGCGTACCGCCGAATTGCGCAGCTTGTACCAAATGTTGGAAGCGCAAAATCTGCAACTTGAGGAACAGAGCTCCGAGTTGAGCGCCAGTAATTGCTCGTTGCAGGAAGAAATCGGCGAACGCAGGTTAATGGAGGATTTATTGCGCTTGCGGGAACAGGAGTTTCGCAGCCTTGCTGAAAACTCGCCGGACAATATCGCCCGTTACGGCCTAGATTGCCGCATAAAGTACATGAATGCGAGGCTGCATGCCACGCTGGGTATCACCGACGCTGCAATTGCCAGGGCCTGTATCGGTAAGACGCCGGCTGAAGTTTTCCCTGACGGCAGATTCGACGCTTATGAGGCTGCCGTCAAAAGCGTGATAGAAAGCGGTTTGGAGACAGAATATGAAGCGGTTGGAGCCGATATAGGGGACGGCATTCGCCATCATCTGGTACGCATGATCGCGGAACGGGACCGGCACGGCGAGGTGATTGGCGTTCTTGCCATGGGGCGCGACATTACCGAGCGTAAGGCTGCCGAGAAACGGCTCTCCCTGTTGAATTATGCTCTCGACCATGTCAAGGATTCGGTTTGGCTGATAGGCGAAGACGCGCATTTCTATCATGTCAATAAAGAATCCTGTAATACCCTGGGATACGCTTACGATGAAATACTCGGTTTAAGCGTCCCGAATATCGATCCCGACTATCAGCAGGAGCACTGGCCCGACCATTGGCGCGATCTAAAGGCAAATGGTTCGCTTACTTTTGAGAGTCGCCACAGCACAAAAGATGGCCGTATCTTTCCGGTGGAGATCAACGCCAATTATTTTGAGTTCGACGGGCAGGGCTACAACTTGGCCATCGGGCGTAACATTACCGACCGTAAACGGATTGAGGAAACGTTAAAATTTATCGCCCAGAGCGGCTGGAAAGAAGGCGGCGAGCCGTTCCTGACCGCGCTGGCGCGTTATCTGGGCAAGATGCTGAATGTCGATTATGTGATTGTCGATAAGCTGGCCGAGGTTGCGGGCCATGCCGAGACAGTCGCCCTCTATGCCAAGGGCGAAGTGCTGCCCAATATGCAATACAACCTGATAGGTACGCCTTGCGAGAACGTCATGGAAGGCGAGTTGTGTTGTTACGCAACGGATGTGCAACGGCAGTTTCCCGAAGATGTCTTGTTGGTGGAGATGCAAGTCGACAGCTATAGCGGCCTTCCGCTTTGGGATTCCAGCGGCAAGGTCATCGGCCTGATTGCGGTGATGGACGGCAAGCCGATAGAGAATAAGGCTGCGGTCACGTCGATTCTGCAATTGGTGGCGACACGCGCTGCGGCGGAGCTGGAGCGCGGACAATCGGAACGGGCGCTGGCCGAGTCGCGCCAATTCCTGAAGCAGGTGATCGATACCATTCCCTATCCGGTGTTCGTCAAGGACAGGGAGCATCACTGGATTTTACTGAACCAGGCGTTTTGCGATTTTATCGGCCATCCGATGGAAAGTCTGTTGGGGCAATCCGATTACGATTTTTTCCCGGCGCAGGAAGCCGATGTGTTCTGGGCGCAGGACGAGCTTGTGTTCAATAGCGGCAAGGAAGCTGTTAACGAAGAGGAGTTTACCGACCGTCAAGGGATGACCCATAACACCCTGACCAAGAAAATTTGCTATGCCGACGATCGCGGCCGGCAGTACCTGGTGGGCATTATTCTCGACATCACCGAACGCAAACGCATGGAAGCCGAACTGCTTGGCCAGGCCGATTTTCAGCAAACCATTTTGAACGCCGTAGCCGACGCCGGCATGCAGGTGATGATGATTGAAGAGGGCCGCATCATCCATGTCGGCAACCGCAAACTGGCCTATGAGTTCGGCTTTAGCGACGAAGAAATCGACAATCATCCGCCGCTGGCCACCATCGTCCATCCCGACGACTGGGAGCGGATACAGGATTACTATATCCGCAGGCTGGCCGGCGAAGCGGTCCCTGCCAGTTATGAACTGGGCTTGGTCACGCGTAGCGGCGAACGGCGCGAATACGAGACGTCCGTCGCTGTCGTGCCGGGTACTTATCCGGTACGCATGATTACGGTCGGCAAGGACATCGGCGAACGCAAACGCATGGAGACCGAACTCAAAAATCAGGCGGATTTCCAGCAAACAATCATAAATGCGGTATGCGATGTCGGCATGCAGCTGGTAGTGATCGAGAACGGCCGCATGATCCATTTCGGCAATCGGGCATCGGCGCAGCAGTTCGGTTTTACCGACGAAGACATTGATGCGCAGCCCCCGTTCATCGATTTCGTCCATCCCGACGACCGGGAGCGGGTGATAGGCTACCATGTCAGCCGGATGAAGGGCGAAGCGGTACCCAACAATTATGAGCTGGGCCTGGTTGCCGGTAACGGCGAACGGCGCGAATTCGAGACGTCCGTCGCCGTTGTGCCGGGGACCGATCCTGTCCGCTTGATCGCCATCTTCAGGGATATTACCGAGCGCAAACGCATGGAGCAGGCGCTGGTCAGCCGCGAACAGGAACTGCGCGCCTTGGCAGAATCGTCGCCGGGCATGGTGGGCAGCTTTTATGCCCGGCCGGACGGCAGCGTTTGCATGCCTTATGTTTCAGCCAATATTTGGGAACTGTTCGGTTTGCGCCCCGAAGATGTCGCCGACGATGTAACGCCGCTGCTGGCGCTGAACCATCCGGCCGACGCCCAGCGGGTGATGGAATCCATCGCCGAATCGGCCCGTACGATGACGACATGGCATATAGAGTTTCGGATTTTGCACCCGACCTGCGGCGAACGCTGGATGGAAGGCAATACTAATCCGCAACCTCATCCGGATGGCGGTATTATCTGGTACGGCTATGTGCATGACGTCACCGGGCGCAAACAGGCCGAGGCGGAAAAGCAGCGTTTGATCAATATCCTTGAACAGTCCGCCGATTTTATCGGCAGCGCCGACATGCAAGGCCACCTGCTTTACCACAACCGTGCGGCGCGGCGCATGGTCGGGCTGCCGGAAGATGCCGACCTGTCCAACATGACGATTGCCGACATGCACCCGGAATGGGCGTTAAAAATGGTCGAGGAACAAGGCATTCCGATGTTGTTGAAAGACGGCGTATGGCACGGCGAAACTGCCGTGCGCCAGCGCGACGGCCGGGAAATCCCGGTATCCCAATTGCTGGTGCTGCATCGCGACGCCGACGGCAAACCGCTGTTCCATTCCACGATCATGCGCGACATCAGCGAACACAAGCAGGCCGAAAATGAAATCCGGGCGCTGAACGCGGACCTGGAGCGGCGCGTACTGGAGCGTACCGAAGAACTGCGCCGGCAGACCAACTATCTGCGGACGATGATCGATACGCTGCCGATGATGGCTTGGTTTAAAGACAAGGACTGCCGGTTTTTGGTTGTCAATCAGGCTTTGGCAACGGCTTGCTCCCATAGTGTGGACGACTTGATCGGCAAGTCCGACCTGGAGGTCTGGCCGCACGAACAGGCCGAAGCTTATCGTGCCGACGATGCCGAGGTCATGGCGACCGGCCGGCTCAAAATCATGGAAGAGTCTTTTATTGATGCCCATGACGGCGCCATTTGGGTGGAAACGTTCAAGGCTCCGGTCGTCGACGAAGACGGCTGCGTGCTGGGGACAGTAGGCATTGCCCGCGACATCAGCGAACGCAGGGCTGTGGAGATGGCGCGGGAAGCGGCTTTGGCCGAGGCGGAAAGGTTGGCGCATTTGCGTAGCGATTTTATGGCGCGGATGAGCCATGAATTGCGCACGCCGCTGAACGGCATTTTGGGTTATACCCAGGTATTGCAGGGGGAAAACCAGCTGGACGAGCGCCATGGCGCGATGGTCAACGTGATACAAAAAAGCGGCGAGCATTTGCTGAGCCTGATCAACGATATCCTGGATTTTGCCAAAATTGAGGCGGGTAAGCAGGTGCTGAGTTTGAGCGATGTCCATCTGCCGGTTTTCTTGGGCAATATTGCCGGCATTGTCGGCGTGAATTCGGAGCAGAAGCAATTGGCTTTCGTTTATGAAATTGCCGGGGATGTGCCCGAAGGGATACGTGCCGATGAAATGCGGCTAAGGCAAGTGCTGCTCAATTTGTTGTCCAATGCGGTCAAATATACCGAACGGGGCGAAATCAGCCTGACGGTAACGGCATTGGAAGCGGGGCGTTTGCGTTTTAAAGTGCGGGACACCGGTATCGGCATAGACAACGGGCAATTGGAAACTATTTTCCGGCCTTTCGAGCAAGCGGGCGATAGCCGGAATCATTCCAGCGGCACCGGTTTGGGCTTGCTGATCGACATGCTCAGCCGTCTGGGCTTTGAAACCTTGGTGGCGGCGAATGGCCAAGAGTGTCTGGAGTGCGTCGGCAAGCACATGCCGGATCTGGTGTTGCTGGATATGGTGATGCCGGAAATGGACGGCTTGGAAGCGGCGCGCCGTCTGCGTTGTTTGCCGGAATTCGGGCTGACGCCGATTATCGCCGTTTCGGCCAGCGCGTCCGGCACCGATATTGCCGAAGCCCTGGATGCCGGGGTTAACGCATTTTTGTCCAAGCCCATTGAAATGAAAAGGCTGATGGCGCAAATCAGCGGTCTTTTATCTCTCGACTGGGTTTATGCGCTGCCTGAAGTCGAATCATCGCCGCAACATGGGCCTGACGAAGGGTTGGAGACGCCGCCTATCGAGGAGATGCGGGTTTTACATCGAATGGCGTTGGAAGGCAGTATGCACGATATCGCCGATCACGCCCAATACCTGGAGGAACTGGATGCCCGTTATCGTCCGTTTGCCGGGCAACTGCGCAAGTTATGCCAAAAATACCAATCCAAGGCTATCCTGGAGTTGGTGGAACACTATATTAACAGGAACTCTACGACATGATTTATACACTTCTTGCCGTAACGGCTGCTTTGTTTGTCCCGGTTGCGCTTAAATCAGGCATGCCGATGCAATATTTTGAAACTGCGTTGACCGGGAGGGCGTCATGAATCGTCCTAATGCCGCCGATGGCAAACCTGTCATTTTGATTGTCGACGATACCCCGGTTAATCTGGCCGTGGTGGTGGATAGCCTGGAAAACCGGGGTTACCGCCTACTGATCGCCCAAGGCGGCATGGAAGGCTTGCAACGCGCCGCTTTGGTAAAACCGGACTTGATTTTGCTGGATGTGATGATGCCGGGCATGGACGGTTTTGAAGTGTGCCGCTGTTTGAAAAGTCATGCCGACACCGCCGATATTCCGGTCATTTTTATGACGGCGCTGGCGGAGACGGAGCATAGGATCGCCGGTTTCAAGGTGGGCGGCGTCGATTATCTGGCCAAACCGATGCAGATTGACGAGGTGATTGCGCGGGTTGGCACGCATCTGAACTTGAGGATTATGCAACGGACGCTGCAAGCACAAAATGCGCAGTTGCAGCAGCATCAGGAAGAATTGGAGCGGCAAGTGGCGTTGCGTACTGCCGAGCTTAGCGACAGTAACCGCCTGTTGCGCGAGGAAATCGAGGAGCGTCTACGGGTCGAACGCACGATGAAATTTATCGCCCAGCGGGGTTGGATGGACGGCGGCAAAGAGGCGTTTCTGTCGGCGCTGGTACGCTATCTGGGGCAACTGCTGGACGTGGATTATGTGGTTATCGGCAAATTGGCTGCGGATCCGTCCTGCGCCGAGACGGTGACCCTCTATGTCAGGGGCGAAGTCGTCCCCAATATGCAATACGGTCTTGACAACACGCCGTGCGGAAAGGTCATCGCGGGCGAACGGTATTGTTGCGCGGCGGCTGTGCAAGGGCAGTTTCCCGAAGCCGCCATGCTGGCGGATATGCAAGCCGAGAGCTATGTCGGTATGCCGCTCTGGGATTCCACTGGTAAAGTCATCGGCCTGATTGCGGTCGTGGACGGCAAGCCGATGGACGACACGGCGGCGGTTCTGTCGGTGCTGCAATTGGTGTCAATCAGCGTGGCGGCAGAATTGAAGCGCCGGCAGTCGGAACAGGCGCTTAACGAGTCGAGGCAGTTTTTAAGCCGGGTCATCGATACGATTGCCGACCCGGTCTTTGTGAAAGACAGGCAACACCGCTGGATTTTGCTAAACCAGGCTTTTTGCGAGTTTATCGGGCAGCCGATGGAGACTATGCTGGGCAAATCCGACTATGATTTTTTTCCGGCGCACGAGGCCGACTTGTTGCGGATCAAGGACGAGGCTGTGTTCACCCGTTGCGAAGAGAGTGTCAACGAAGAAGAAATAACCGGCCCTGACGGCATTGTCCGCACCATAGTGACAAAGAAAACCTGTTATGTCGACGATACCGGACACCCGTTTTTGGTGGGCACTATTCTGGACATTACTGAACGCAAACAAATAGAAAACTTGCGCTATCAGCGTGAGCGGGAGTTGCGGACGCTCGTGGACAATTTGCCGACCATGGTGGTGCGCTACGACCGTAAGCTATGCGGCGTCTATGCCAACCCGGTTTATTTGAATGCTATCGGTTGCACCGAAGCGGACATACTCGGCAATCAGGTCGGCGACGCCTGGCGCGCCACCAATATTTCTGCGGAAACCTATGCCGCTATCTTGGCCGAAGTCATGCACAGCGGCATAAAAACCGAAGTCACGCTGGAATGGATTGACGGCAACGGCAGTTTGGTCAGCCATGCGATGAAGATAGTGCCGGAATACGGCGCTGATGGCGTCGTCGGCAGCGTATTAGCCCTGGGTTTCGATTTAAGCGATCGCCGCCGGCAACAGATCATTGAAGAAAACCGCCAACGCGTGTTCGAGAAAATGGCGCATGGCGACAATCTTAACGGCGTCTTGGATCAGGTGGCCTTGTATGTCGAATCCTCAAAATCCGGGGGGCACTGCGCTATTTTGTTATTGGATGAGGAGAAAAAATATTTTCAAGACGTGTCTGCGCCGTCGTTTCCCGAATCCTGCCGGGCCGATTTTGAAGCGCAAACGCTGAGCGAGGAGGGCGGCCAGTGCTATGGCTGGGTTGCTGCGGCCCGGCGTGGCGAAAGGGTCATCATGGAGAATATGGGCCAGCACTCGCGGCAATCGCTTTGCCAGCCATTCATCCACGATATCGGCGCAGTTGCCTGCTGGTCGGAACCGATTTTCTCCTCAGCCCAGCACATGTTGGGCGTGGTAACCCTCTATGTCAGCCAGACCGGGGTTCCCGACGAAGCCGATTTTGTCCAACTGGTGCAAGCCAGCCATTTAAGCGCCATCGCCATCGAACGCAAACGTATCGAACAGAAAATGTACCGCCAAGCCAGTTATGACCAACTGACCGGCTTGCCTAACCGGCGCTTGTTCGGCAACCGCCTGTGCGAGGAAATCGCCAAGGCCGAACGCAGCTGTTCCAGTCTGACGGTACTGTTTATCGACCTGGATCGGTTCAAGGAAGTCAACGACACGTTAGGCCATGAGTCTGGCGACGATTTGCTAATAGGAGCGGCGCAACGCATTCGCTCTTGTGTACGCGAATCGGATACGGTTGCACGATTGGGCGGTGACGAGTTTGTGGTGATCTTGCCTAAGACCGATGACGTCGTGCCGCAGGATAGGATAGCGCAATCTATCGTTGAGATCATGACCCAACCCTTCCCGCTTGGCGATCATAACGCTTATGTCTCCGCCAGCATCGGCATTTCCAGCTATCCGCAGGATGCCGATAACGCCGAGGCATTGATCAGCTGCGCCGATCAAGCCATGTATGCGGCCAAGGGCATGGGACGGAATTGCTTCAGTTTCTTTAACCACAGTATGCTCGAACAATCCCGGCAGCGCCTGGAACTGATCAGCGAATTGCGCGGCGCGCTCGATGCAGGCCAACTTGAGGTGTATTACCAGCCGATAATCGAGGTTGCCAGCGGCCGGGCGGTCAAGGCCGAAGCGCTGTTACGTTGGCATCATCCCGAACTGGGCATGGTGCCGCCCGACCGGTTCATTCCCATCGCCGAAGAAACCGATTTGATCCAAGAGATTGGCGCTTGGGTATTCCGCGAGGCTGCGGACACCGCTAAACGCTGGCACACCCTGCATGGACAGGATGGCGTAGGGAAAATTAGCGTCAACATGTCGCCGCGCCAGTTCACCAAAAATAGCGGCGTTCAATCGCTCATTGATTATTTGCATGCGGGCGGCATCGACCCTTCCTATCTTGTCGTTGAGATTACCGAGGGGCTGTTGCTGGATGACAGTTCGGCTATTACCGAGAAATTGGAGTTATTACGTGCGGCAGGGATGCAACTTTCCCTGGATGACTTCGGCACCGGTTATTCGGCGATGGCCTACCTGAAAAAATTTAACATTGATTATCTGAAAATCGACCGCTCCTTCGTCCGCGACCTGGAAACCGATCCCGGCGACCGGGCAATCGCGGAAGCCATTGTGGTGATGGCGCACCGCTTAGGCTTGAAAGTGATCGCCGAAGGCGTGGAAACCGAAGGCCAACGGGCCTTGCTGATGGCGGTCGGCTGCGAATATGTGCAGGGTTATTTGTACGCCAAACCGATGCCGGTCGAGATGTTTTTGGAGTATGTGTTGGGCTCGTAGTCAGCCAATATTAATATGTCGGGTACAAAGCATTTAACTCAGCGTAAATCCGCTCATGCCATTCGACAAGCTCATGACAGGCTTCGACAAGGCTCTCCTGAGCGCAGCCGAAGGGCTCAGCACGAACGGATTTACTTCTCCCGTCAAAATAGCATTGACTGGGTACGGGTTACCCAGTCATTCTTAATTTGCCGGGCTATCGGCTTTCAAATGCTTTTCACCGGTAATCAGCCCTACCGGAAAGTCTGCCAGCAGTTGCGCAATAGGTAAACGCCATGTGGACAAATGCCGTTGCGGCTCCACTAGCTTGCCTGTAAAGGCACAGCTGTATCGGCTATCGCGCTGATAAAAAGGCCAGTCCACCGTGGTATTCCCCCAAACTTTTTCACCCAGAGGCAAGCTGTCGGCCTCATCCAGCAGCTGCGTGAAGAATCGCGGCGCCAGCGTAATGACGGTGCGCCCCTCGGCGATGCGTGCATAGGCGCACAGATGGGCCGCCTGCTTCCCTTTGACGGCCAGCGGCAAATAGCTGCCCTGCAAAAACACCTCCGGCCAGCGTTGCCGTAATGCCAGCGCCGATGCGACGACCAGCACTTTACTTTGGCCGTCCTCCAGCGTGTCGCATAACGTGCGCACGCCAGCGCTACGTTGCTGCAATGCCAGCGCGGCAAGTGCCTGCACCTTATCAAGCAGGGTTCGGCGCTGGTCGAAATTAACCGGCCGTCGGTTATCCGGGTCTACCAGGCTGAAGTTCCATGATTCGCAGCCCTGATAAATATCCGGTACCCCTGGCGCTGTGAGTTTGATCAAGCTCTGTGACAGGCTGTTGAATAACCCGAAGCGCGCCACCCGTCGCTGAAAAGGCAAAAAATCAGCCATGAACGGGCTTTTGGCATTCGCCTTGACCAGCGCATCGGCAAATGCCAGGACGGCGTTTTCATAAGTGCTATTGGGGTTTACCCAGCTGCTATGTTCCTTGGCTTCGCGTACTGCCTTAAGCAGATAGTCCGCCAAACGCTCGCTAAAACGCGCCATTTCATTGGCGTCCGCTTTACCGGGCGGCCAGACGCCGAGCAAAGTCTGGTAAATAAAATATTCATCGTTGGCCGTGGGCATCGGCACGCCGTCCACCTTATGCTTGAGGTGGCGGTTGGCGTTGCTCCAGCGGCGCAACGCCAGCCGCCAGGCCGCCGGTATTTCAGACAGCACATTAAGGCGGGCGCGGACATCCTCGCTACGCTTGGTGTCATGGGTGGAAGTGGCCAGCAGCGCATACGGCCAATATTTTGCACGGGCCAGGCAGGCGCGATGGAAGGCGGTTAGGGTCACCCCGAACCGGCGCGGGTCGCCGCCGACTTCGTTGAGCGAGAGCAAGCGGTGATAACGGTAGGCGCTGGTGTCCTCCAGCCCTTTGGCCATGACCGGGCCGGTGAATTGCTGGAATTTCATGACAAATGCCAGTATCTGCCGATAGTACGCCGGGGATTTCCGGTTGGCGGCGGCCAGTGTGAGCACCTCATGCAGAAAATCGAAAATACGGGGGTCTGCGGCGGTGCTTCTGCGTTTAGCCGCCGCCGTTGCCTGTTCCACGTTACGCAGGTCTTCCGTCCCTACTTCACGGTCGCTGATGTAACCGCGATAAACCGGGAAGCAGGCGATTATTTCCGCTAATGCCGTCCGTAATCCGTTCAGCGTGTAATCGCGGGTATGGCGGTCGGCTTCGGCGATTTTGGAAAGCTGGTTGGCCAACACATTCAGTTCCGCTGACAATGCTGTATTCATGATGAGCTGCTTGGAGCGGTACAGCAGGTCGTCAAAGTTGATAGGCTCGCCGATGAAGCTGTTATACAGGCGGGTCATACGTTTGGCGGCAGCGGTCACGACAAACAGGCCATTGAGCAGGTTGGTGAAATCGTAGCCCGTAGTCCCTTGTACCGGCCAGCCGGGGCGCAAATTCTCGTGCGCCGCCAGGATTTTTTCCACCACCAAATACGGTGTACGACCGATGCTACGGCATTGCTCGACCAACCGGCAAAAATACGCCTCCGGATCATACAGGCCGTCCGGATGATCCAGGCGCAGGCCGTCCAGTTTGCCTTCCTGCACCAGCCGCAGCACCAGCTGATGGGTCGCCTTGAAAACGTCATCGTTCTCCATGCGTAACCCGGCAAGGTCGTTGATGTCGAAAAACCGCCGGTAATTGATTTCGTCCGAGGCCACCCGCCAGAATGTCAGCCGGTAAGCCTGGGCTTCAATCAGCTGGTGAAGCCGGTCGAAACTGGATGCTTGCCCTGCCGTGCCGTTGAAAATATGCAGGTTGTCTTCCAGTAACCCGGCAATAGCCGGCGATTGTTCAACCAGCCCGGCAAGATGGCGCTTAAAGACCTCCTTGTCGCGCCTGCGTTCAAGCTGGCGTTCAGGCGTGGCCTCATCGCGGTGCGGAAGATGGCGGAATGCCGTCACCAAACTCTGATATTCCATCAGCAACGGGTTGTCCTGCCCCAAACGTGCGCTCAAGGTATCCATACGATAGGCCAGGATATGCGGGTATTCGGCCGGATCCACCGGGAAATGGTGCGCGTAATAAGAGAGGGCGAATGCCCCCGCTTGCGCATCAAAATGCAGTTGTAATTCGGCATTGTCCAAGGCCGCGCCGTAAGTATCGCCCAGCACCGGCAACAGCACCTTGCCGTGCAGCTGCGTTTTTATCGGTGTCCAGTCAATATCGAAGAACCCGGCATAAATCGATGCCTGACCATTTTCCAGTACATCCAGCCACCACGTATTATCGCCGCCTTGTACGCCCATGTGATTAGGCACTATATCGAGTATTTGCCCCATGCCATGTTCGGCAAGCGTGGCGCAAAGCCGCTTAAATTCTTCATGGCTGCCGATTTCAGGGTTCAGCGTATTGTGGTCGATGATGTCGTAACCGTGCCGACTGCCCGGCCGCGCCTTAAGATAGGGCGAGGCATACAGGTGCGAGATACCCAGTGCGCTTAGGTAGGGAATGATTTCGCACGCCCGGTTAAAAGTGAAGTCGCGGTTGAACTGCAGGCGATAGGTGGACAAGGGAATGCGTGGTTCGGCTGATCGCGGCACGTCCTTGTCAGGCGCAAGGCCAACGTAGGGGGCTTTCATCTGTGCTCCCCGATAAACCAAGCTACGCACCAGGGCGGCATATAGCCGCTGGCAAAGATTGCCGGTAAATCGGGCTGGCTGAGATAAACAGCGGTGCCGGAAAAATCCAGCGGACTTTCAACCGGACTGTCCCCCAGATTGGCCAATAGCATCAGCCTTGCACCATCGCCCAGGCGCCAGCGTACAACCAGTGCCGATGCCCCGATTAATTCGAATTCGCCGCCGCCCCCGATACCCGGCAGGCGCGGGATGATCTGGCTGTGCCGCAACGCCAGCAAACTGCGGTAATAGTCAAGGCTGGCGCGGTGTTGCGGTTCATCCAGGCACGCCCAGTTGAGCTTGCTGCGCTCAAAGGTGGCCGGGTCGTTAGGGGCTGGTATGTGTGTGCAGGCTGCGGAATCGGAAAATTCGCGCCGCCGCCCTTCGCTGACAGCTTTCGCCAGCTCCTCTTCGAAATCGCAAAAAAACAGGAACGGTGTTGCCGCCGCAAACTCCTCGCCCATGAACAGCATCGGCGGCGACGGCGACAGCAGCAACACCGCCAGCGCAGCCTGCAACGGTTTTTGTGCGGCCAGCATGGCAAGGCGCTCGCCATAAGCACGGTTGCCTATCTGATCGTGGGTTTGGCAAAAATTAATAAAAACACTGGGCGGCAGCTGTCCGCTAGGTTCGCCACGCGGCCGACCGCCGCGAAACCGTGACGGCTCGCCCTGGAAGGCAAAGCCTTCAGCCAGACAGCGCGCCAGATAGTAGGTTGGCCGGTCGGCATAATCGGCATAATGGCCGTCGCTTTCGCCGGTCAGCAGGACATGCAAGGCATGGTGGCTGTCGTCGTTCCACTGCGCGGCAAGGGTTGTTTGCTGTAGATAGCGGGCGCTATTGGCGTCATTCTCCACGATCAGGTGTACATGCCGGGTTTGCCCCGGCCCTGCCTGCACTTTCGCCGCCAGCTCTTCGATGATGTCCGGTCGGCTATCGTCGATGATGGCATGGATGGCATCGAGCCGCAGGCCGTCAACATGGTATTCTTCAAGCCAGTACAGCGCATTGTGGATGAAAAAGTCGCGCACGGTGCGGCTGCCGTCGCCGTCGAAATTAATCGCCGCCCCCCACGGCGTATGATGGCGCCCGCTAAAGAACTGCGGCGCATAAACATGAAGGTAGTTGCCGTCCGGCCCGAAATGGTTGTACACCACATCGAGCAGCACCATCAAGCCGCGCACATGCGCAGCCTGCACCAGCGCCTTCAGGTCGTCCGGGCTGCCGTAGCGGCTGTCGGGCGCAAACAGCAGCACCCCGTCGTAGCCCCAATTGCGCGTTCCCGGAAAATCCGCCACCGGCATCAGCTCAATGGCGGTGATGCCCAATTGCACCAGATAGTCGAAGTGCGCCATGGCGGCGCTAAACGTGCCTTCAGGGGTGAAAGTACCTACATGTATTTCGTAGATGACCGCTTCATGCCAAGGCCGCCCTCGCCAGTCCTCGTCCTGCCAAATAAAAGCGCACGCATCCACTACTTGGCTGGGGCCATGCACGTCCTGGGGGTTGGCTCGCGAGGCCGGATCGGGCAATTCAAGCGTGCCGTCCAGGCGGTAATGATAGAGCGTCCCAGGGCTGGCCTGTAACGGCGAGGTTTCGGTTTGGAACCAACCGTCTGCCAGCGGGCGCATCGGCAGGACGGTTCTGTTAGGTTCCAGTATCAGCTCGACCTGATGTGCCGCAGGCGCCCACAAGCGGAAACGGATACGGCCATCAGGCAGCAGACAGGCACCGAAAGGCATGTCGTGCATCTTGGTCATTTCAGTGTGCCGTTTCAACATGATTCAAGCCGTGCAGCAAAATGGCGGCATAGGCGTGACGCCCGTCAAGCAGTGCTTGCTGCAACTCATAAAGCTGCTTTTCCAACACGAATAAATCGAGCAAACCACGCTGCGCCGTCTTTGCCTCGCCCAATCCAGAACACTGCGCTGCCGCCTCATAGGCGGCAAGGAACACGCGTCCGGTTTCATCTTCCCAAGCCCGCACCAATGGCCCAAGCCTTGCCGAATCCGCAGGACGTTCTGCGCTAGCCCGACCAAGCGCGGTGTGGGCCGCATCATTGAACGACCTGAGCATGTCCGCCACATCCCTTAACGGCGAATGTTTATGGCAGCGCCCGGCAAACGGGCAGACCGGTTCCCCCTCAAAATCGGTGAACATAAAATCATTCTCAGTGAGCAGCGCTTGCCCTAGATGAAAATTGCCATGATAGCGGGTCTTGACCGCGTTAATCGGTTCAACGCGGTTAATCAAGGCATTCAGGCGCCCGGCCAACGCTCCGCGCTGTTTGAGCAATGTATGTGCCATGCCCCGAACCGTTCCGTCAAGCCCATCCGTCCGCTCTTCGAGCCGTTTCAGCGTTGCTTTCATCCGGTCTTGTACCTGTAGCAGCCAATCCGCAAGATCATTGCCGGTGACTGGTTCGGGATCGAAAGCGGCATCGCCGGTCACCCGGCCCAAGGCATTATGCAGTTCGCCGGTGCGCTGGCCGAGCGTATGTATCAGGATCAAATAGGCGCTATGCGCCTCCGCCGCAGAAACAAGCGGCGCCACTTCGGTGCGCGGCTGCTCCAGAAACCGGCGCAAATAATCCAGCGTGTAGTTCCAGCAATCGCCCTGATTTTCGGCATAACCCTGCAGTAATGCCAACGCCATGCGCTCGCCATCGTTGCCTTGATACTCGACGATACCCAGCACCGGCGGCATATTGGGGAATTTCGCCACCTCGGTTAAAAAACGCCCCATCTCAATCTCCGGTCGCGCCCCGGTTTGGACATGCCGGTAGCCTTTCAGAAATAGCCGTCCATTTAGCGCCACCGCCGTGTTGCCACCTTTCGTATAAGGCGCGTGGGCGACCAGATTGGCGGCGACTTCGCCAACGAATGCGGCAAAAGCCCCGGTAGGCGAAAAGCTAATAATGCCTTGTTTGCAGGTTAAGCTTTGACCGCTGCCCATGGCCTGCACCAGTGCCCGGCAAAACGCGCCGTCGGCAAAAGCATCGCCCAAAACGCCCACTTGGGATTGTTGGCGCACTTTGGCCACGGTGACAGGCAGCAAATCATGCAAACGTTTCGCGTCGCCGTCTTCCCATGCCAAGGCAAGCGGCAAAAAGCAGCTGCGCGGCTCCCCGGACTCGCTTTCGATACGGGCCAGGGCGACCAGCCATTTATTATCGCCATTGCCCCATTCGGCATAATCGTTAATGACCACGCGGCCTATGGTTTTGCCCTTGATGCTGCCAGACCAATGCTGCTTGGCGACAAAGTCCGGCAATGCGTCCGCTTCGAGCTGGGTGCGCGTCTTTTCCGACATGGCGATACGCCAAGGTTCAACCTGATTGCGGAAAAAACTATGCCAGCCGTCGAACAGCACCAACATCGGCAACTCCTCGGGCAGCAGGTGTTCCTCATGCCAAGTCGGCGCCTCTTCGCCGTTTGCCAGCCGGAACCAATAGTAGTGGTAACCGGGCAAGGTGAGCAGATAGGGCAATTCGCCAATAGGCGGGAAAGCGGCGCAGCCCAACATTTCCACCGGCACGTACCCCTTATAAGCGGAAAGGTCGAGTTCGACCGCTTGCGCCGCACGCGACAAGTTGGTCACGCACAAAATAATATCGCCCTCGTATAATCTGAAGTAGGCCAGTATCTTGCGGTTCCCAGGATGCAAAAAAACCAGTTGGCCGCGCCCAAAGGCGTGATGGTTTTCCCGCAACGCCAACACGCGCTTCATCCAGTTCAGCAGCGAGGCATTATCGCGCAGCTGCATCTCCACATTGACCGCGCCGTAACCATACACCGGATCCATAATAGGCGGCAGGTACAAGCGTTGCGGATCGGCGCGCGAGAAACCGCCATTACGGTCAGGGCTCCATTGCATGGGTGTGCGCACGCCATTGCGGTCACCGAGAAAGAAATTGTCGCCCATACCGATTTCGTCGCCGTAATAGATAATGGGCGACCCCGGCATCGACAGCAGCAGGCTGTTCATCAGCTTGATTTTGTCCAGCTCATTGTCCATCAAAGGCGCCAACCGGCGCCGAATACCGACGTTCAAACGCGCACGCGGATCGCCGACATACATCCGGTACATGTAATCGCGCTCTTTGTCAGTGACCATCTCCAGCGTCAGCTCATCGTGATTGCGCAGAAAAATGGCCCATTGGCAGGTTTCCGGAATAGCGGGCGTCTGGCGCATGATGTCGACAATCGGATGGCGGTCTTCCTGGGCAATGGCCATATACATCCTCGGCATCAACGGAAAATGGTATGCCATCTGGCACTCATCGCCCTCACTGAAATAGTCCCGCACACTTTCCGGCCATTGATTGACTTCGGCAAGAAACACGCAGTGTGGGTAATGCTCATCAAGCACCGCACGCATTTGTTTAATCACCGCGTGGGTGCCCGGCAAATTTTCGTTTTGCGTCCCCTCTTGTACGCACAGATAAGGGATGGCATCCAGACGCATACCGTCCACCCCCTGATCCAGCCAGAAACGCATCAGTTTGATAACGGCTTTCACCACTTGCGGGTTATTGAAGTTGAGATCCGGCTGATGGGAAAAAAACCGATGCCAGTAATAGGCCTGGGCTTCATCGTCCCAGGTCCAGTTGGATTTCTCGACATCCTCGAAAATAATGCGCGTCTCGGGAAACTTTTGCTTGGTGTCGCTCCATACGTAAAAATCACGCTTGTTCGACCCCGCAGGCGCCCTGCGCGCCGCCTGAAACCACGGATGCTGATCCGACGTGTGGTTGATGACCAGCTCGGTGATGACTTTGAAAGCACGGCGGTGAGCCTCCCGCATGAATTGCCTGAAATCGGCCATGCTGCCGTATTCGGGATGGATGTTGCGGTAGTCCGCTATGTCATAACCGTCATCGCGCATCGGCGAAGGATAAAAGGGCAACAACCACAGCGTATTCACGCCTAGATCCTGAAGATAATCGAGTTTTTGGATTAAACCGGCAAAATCGCCAGCGCCGTTATTGTCGCTGTCAAAAAACGCTTTGATATGCAATTCGTAAATAACGGCATCTTTATACCAAAGCGGGTCTTCCATCCAGTGTGGGTTTCCCGTGGGCGTTGCCTTGAACCCGCTGTTTTTCTTGTTCATCGGTCTCCCCCTTGTTGCCACCGCCAGTTTACCGGCGCTCGGCGTATCTCCAAGAGCGGCATACACTCAGGACGCTTGTCCCAAAATCCGATACTGTCGGCAGACGGCCTTAGGGACAGCGTTCGCTGCGGTCGGCATGGTTTTCTGTGCAACTTGACATCCTCCCCCAGCTAAAGCAAGGGGATTCCTGATTACTCAGGAGCAAGCGTGTATCGCTACTACTTGCTGGTTTCTGCTGCTGACGGCCTTACTGCGCCATTCACTTCACAGACTAGCCCCGTCAGCCCGACGGTTGGTTTCCTGCTAAAAGCACATGGCCTCTAGCCAGCACATTGATTGCACCAACAAGGTCGGCGTTCTCGCTAAAGCCGCATTCGACGCAAACAAATTCAGCCTGCGTCAGTCGGTTTTCTTTCGCCACATGGCGGCAACTCGGACAAGTCTGACTGGTGTGCTGGTACCCGCAGCACACTGCCATTATTCCAGTTTTGCTTGTACTCTAGCATCGTTGCAA
>JBLRXA010000041.1:0-23862 GCA_047920955.1 Methylobacter sp.
GCGGCTTGGGCGAGCATTTTGATGCGGCGCAAACACGCGCTATTCTGGCGGCGCGTCTGACCAGTCTGGCGCGAGGATACTCCGGCGTCCGCTACCGGCTTTTACAGCAGTTGGCCGATTGTTTAACGCAGGACATTCTGCCGATAATCCCGCAGGAAGGCTCGGTTGGCGCCAGCGGCGATTTAACGCCCTTGTCTTATGTGGCCGCCGTGCTGTGCGGTGAGCGCGAGGTGTTTTATCAAGGCCAGCGACAAGCCACGCAAACGGTTTTTGCCCAGCTTAATATCGAAGCGCTCAGTTTAAAACCCAAAGAAGGTCTGGCGATTATGAACGGCACCGCCGCCATGACAGGCCTTGCCTGTCTGGCTTATCAACGCGCGGAGTATGTATCCCGTTTGACTACGCGGATCACCAGCCTGGCGTCGGTGGCTTTAAACGGCAACGCCTATCATTTTGATGAACAGCTGTTTTCAGTCAAACCGCATCCCGGCCAAAACCGCGTCGCCGAACGGCTGCGCTCGGATTTGCAGTTGCAACACAGCGCACCGCGCCACGATACCCGCCTGCAAGACCGTTATTCCCTGCGGTGTGCGCCGCATGTCATCGGCGTGTTGGAAGACTCATTGCCGTGGCTACGGCAGTTTATCGAAACCGAATTGAACAGCGCCAACGACAACCCAATCATCGATGCCGAAGGCGAGCACGTCCTGCATGGCGGCCATTTTTACGGCGGCCATATCGCCTTTGCGATGGACGCGCTTAAAACCGCTGTCGCCAATCTGGCCGATTTAATGGATCGGCAAATGGCGCAATTGATGGATCCTAAATTCAATAACGGCCTGCCCGCCAACCTGTCCGGCGCCGTTGGCGAGCAAGCACTGTTGAGCCACGGTTTTAAAGCCTTGCAAATCGCCGTGTCGGCGTGGACGGCGGAAGCGCTTAAACTGACCATGCCCGCCAGCGTATTTTCCCGTTCCACCGAATGCCACAATCAGGACAAAGTCAGCATGGGCACGATAGCGGCCAGGGACTGCATCCGCATTGTGGAATTGACCGAACAGGTCGCCGTGGCGGTCTTGTTCGCCGTGGTGCAGGGCGTGGAATTGCGCGGCAATGTCGAGGCACTAAGCCCGGCTTTGCAACAGACCCTTGGGCAATTACGCGAATACAGTCCGTTTTTGGCAGCCGATCGTGCGTTGGAACAGGAACTGCGGCAGTGTTTGGCACTGACCGGAAAACGGCATTGGGATTTGTATGGCTAAAAGCATCTTGCATTGTATGATCAGTGTGCCGTTTACTATCCAATCAAAACCCACGGCTAATGCGATTTTTAGGCAAGCAGGAATTAACGAAAAACTGCTCCGGGCGGCAATTGCGGTTTCTGAAAATTCTACAGCCCTTCGTTAAGCGGGTTAATATGCGGGTCATCTAAATGCCTATCAAACAAGAAATAACCAGCCAACGCGTCCCCGTCAAAATCTGGACTGATGATGTGGACGAACGCTCAATCGAGCAACTGACTAATATTGCCAGCCTGCCGTTTATCCATCACCACGTTGCCGCCATGCCGGATGTGCATCTGGGTATTGGCGCCACCATCGGTTCAGTAATTGCCACCCATAAAGCCATTATCCCCGCTGCCGTGGGCGTCGATTTGGGTTGTGGCATGTTGGCTTGCCGGTTGTCGCTTACCGCCAATGAACTTGATGAACGCACCTTAAAAAAAGTGTTCGGGCAAATTAGCCGTGACGTACCA
This sequence comes from Methylobacter sp., assembly GCA_047920955.1. Lineage (GTDB taxonomy): Bacteria > Pseudomonadota > Gammaproteobacteria > Methylococcales > Methylomonadaceae > Methylobacter_A. The sequence continues at coordinate 1,757 of JBLRXA010000041.1, forward strand.
GTAGGACGCGCCCAGCATGAGGATAAGCGCGCTTTAATTGACTACGCCAAACCTTTCGAGGCGAGGCTTGATGTGATGACGCAAAAACATCCGCAACTACTCAAAGCGTTCGGTAAATTTTCCAAATGGATTAACCAGATGGGCACTTTAGGAGGAGGCAATCACTTCATCGAAATCTGCCTGGATGAAGAACAGCGCGTCTGGGTGATGCTGCATTCAGGCAGTCGCGGCATTGGTAACGCACTGGCGGATTATTTTATTAAACTGGCGCGTCAGGATATGGAACGCTGGATGATCAACCTGCCGGATAGAGACCTGGCTTATTTCCCGGAAGGCAGTGAACATTTCGATGATTATGTCGCCGCTGTGATGTGGGCGCAGGAATACGCGGCACGCAATCGGCAATGTATGGTTGAGCTGATCCTTAGCGCCCTGCGTCGGCACTTGCCGCCGTTTGAAGTGACCAGCGAAGTGGTGAACTGCCACCATAACTATGTGGCGATAGAACACCACTACGGCGCCAATGTGTTTGTCACGCGCAAGGGTGCTATTCGTGCCCGCGCAGGTGATCTTGGCATTATTCCAGGCAGCATGGGCGCCCGCAGTTTTATCGTGAGCGGGCGCGGTAATCCAGAAAGCTTTTGCTCCTGTTCGCACGGTGCGGGTCGTAAAATGAGCCGAACCGCCGCTGAAAAACTGTTTACCGAGAAGGATTTGATTGAGCAAACCGCTGGCGTCATTTGCCGTAAGGATAAAGGGGTTATCGATGAGATTCCGGGTGCTTATAAAGACATTGACCAAGTGATGCTTAACCAAAGCGATCTGGTGGACATTCTGCATACTTTGAAGCAAATCGTTTGTATTAAGGGATAAGCCCTTAGTTGGAGTCCAAAGCTAGCTTATTTTTTGCATGTTACTTTTTGCATGTTACCTTAAGGCTACTTTACAGCGCATCGGCACTAAAAATAACGTTTATCATTAGTTTTGGATTAATCAATATAATTGATTTATATGATAATTATGCAAAAAAAAGGGGCGGCATAATCATGCCGCCCCTTTTTTTTATTTAGCCGCCATTAATTCTTATTGACCGGCTTTAATGTGTTCCAACGCGGATTCCGCATGTGTGGTTGCTACATCTGTATGGCCTAAAGTGCCATGATCAATCGCTTCTTGCAGCTCTTTGGCTGCTTCATCCAAGTGATTTTTGGGGATGCTTTTGGCAACGATGGACGCGGCTAGCGCATGTTCCAATGCCAATTTTGCGTGTTCAACCAAAACCGGTGCATGACCGGCCTTGCCATGTTCCACTGCATCGGTAGCGTGTTTCAATGCGGCGGCGGCATGTTCTTCGGCGAAAACAGAAGTACTTAAAAGAAGTAATAAACCTGCACTTAGAGATGCTAATTTTTTCATAATCCTCTCCTCATATTAATGTTTTTGTTTGATTGTCAATGGTTGTCTTTTGAAAAACGGCTAAAGCCGTCAGCAATCGACCGCATATTTTTACCATTATGCCATTTATTTTGCAATCCCTTGCAGTGCCCATTAACGCACTAAATATCTTTAGCCAGTTTTTCCGCGTATCCGGTGTAGTTGCGAGGGGTCAATTCCAGCAAAATTGCTTTGGCATCGTGCGGAATCTCCAACTTTTCAATAAACGCCTGCATTTGATCGGGGGTGATGCGCTGTCCCCGGGTCAATTCTTTTAATTTTTCGTAAGGCTTTTCAATGCCGTAACGGCGCATCACCGTTTGTATAGGTTCCGCCAACACTTCCCAGTTGGCGTTAAGGTCGGCTTCAATGGCTTCGACATTGATTTGCAATTTAGAAATGCCTTTCAAGCTGGCCTGGATGGCGATAGAGGTATGCGCAATGCCGACGCCGATATTTCTCAGCACCGTCGAATCGGTCAAATCCCGCTGCCAGCGCGACACCGGCAATTTTTCAGCCAAAAATCCAAAGATGGCATTGGCTAAGCCTAAATTGCCTTCCGAGTTTTCAAAATCAATCGGATTGACCTTGTGCGGCATCGTCGAGGAGCCTACTTCACCGGCGATGGTTTTTTGCTTGAAATAGCCCAGCGAAATATAGCCCCAAATGTCGCGGTCGAAATCCAACAAGATGGTGTTGAAGCGCGACAGCGCGTGGAAATATTCAGCGATATAATCGTGCGGTTCAATCTGGATGGTGTAGGGGTTAAATTGCAGCCCCAGGGATTCGACAAAGTCCTTGGCAAATTTTGCCCAGTCCACATCGGGATAGGCCACGCAATGCGCATTGTAATTGCCTACTGCGCCGTTGATTTTGCCTAATAAGGCTACGGCTTGCAGTTGGGCTTGTTGGCGCTGCATGCGTGCGGCGACGTTGGCGAATTCCTTGCCGGTGGTGGTCGGCGTGGCCGATTGGCCGTGGGTGCGCGACAGCATCGGCTGGTCTGCGGTTTCCATAGCAATTCTTTTTAGCGCCGTGATGCAGTCGCCGATTTGCGCCAGGATGACCTCACGGCCTTCTTTGAGCATTAAGGCGTAAGACAGGTTATTGATGTCTTCCGAAGTGCAGGCAAAATGAATGAATTCACTGACTTTTTCCAACTCAGCACAACCGGCGATTTTTTCTTTCAGCAGGTATTCGACGGCTTTGACATCGTGATTGGTGGTAAGTTCGATGTCTTTAACACGCTGCGCATCGATCTCGGAAAAATCGCTGACGATATTGTTTAACAGCTGCGTTGCCGCATCGCTAAACGGGGCAACTTCGACAATCAGCGGATGATTGGCCAAGGCTTGCAGCCAGCGCACTTCAACCAGCACTCGAAAACGGATTAGGCCGTATTCGCTGAAAATAGGGCGCAGTTTTTCAACTTTGTCGGCATAGCGGCCGTCGATAGGGGAAATAGCGGTTAGGGTAAAATTAGTCATGAAGTTATCCGAGTTATAAAAAAAATGTGTAATCGATTAATTAAAATATTCAGCTTTATCTAACAGGTTTTATACCACCTCTTCTGCCTAAACCGTAACCCACTCGATAAACGTCCGGCATGTTAATTCTGCCATCCCGCATCACTTCAAAAATACCTAAATCAACTAAATCTTGTTTAATTCCTTCATAACGTTGATCTAAACGGCTGGGCGGCAAGCGTACCCCGTCATCATTTATATTTTCTAATTTAACTAAAATATCATGTTGTTCCCATAAATCCATAATGGCTTTGAAAGGACAAGGAACGCTCATGCCCTTTAAAGGGGGCATCAATGATTCTATCCAGCGATAATCTTCTTTTAATTCATTGACCCGAATTTGGGAAGCTTTCTGTACGCCTTTTTTTATGGCTTGGTAATGTAAAGGATATTTTTGATCTTTAACCAAATTGTCTGTAGCCGCTTCGCGCAATGCCGCTAAGAAACTGCGGGGGCTGACTTTGCCGGAATTATCCCCTAAATGGTTAGGTAACCATGTGTAAGGATAGCCGCGCCTTGCATCTGTCCCCATCCATTCACCGGCAAGTGCGTGAAAAATTTTTCGTTGTACAGTTTCATCTTTGCGCATATCTTCAGGAATGATCCAGACATTAAAGTCAGAATGTTTTTTCCATTCTTGTTTAAAGTATTTATGGCAAATTTCACGAAATTCTTTACCTCCTTCAGGAGCGTTGCCTAAATATTGCCATAGCAGGTTAAACAGCTCTAATTTATTCCATTCTAATGAAAACTTATTATTAATAACTTTTGAACTATCTGGAAACGAATGCACATAAGGGTCTTCCAGCATATCAGGACGCACAAAAATTTTTAGCCGAATAGCCCGAAACGAGCGAAATTCTAAAGAAACTTGTAATAAGCCTTTTAACAAATCTTTCAGAGACTTCCAATCATCAGCAGCACGGTCTAGAGCATCAAAAAGAATAATACGTTTTTTATTTTCGGCCTGTAATTCATGGTCAATTTTTACCAGTTTGTTTTCTAGTTGTTCAAAATTAGCTTGATAATAGTTGATTTTTTCCTGCCACGAGGATTCGCTTGATACACCAAACTTGTCCTCTCCCAAAATAGCCCAAGCAACAATAGTGCTCCAAATACTTTGGGCATCTATGGTCTTTAATAAACCAGCCAATACTTTCTTGGTCGGATAATTTGGAGAGCGTATTTGACCAAACCCTGCGCTACAGTGAATATTTTTTAATTCGGCTCGTGGAGAAAAATCGGCTACTAATTTGAGGCGATCGGTATCTTGCAGCTCTAGCCACCACTCACTTTTACCTGCACCACGAATACCTTCAACTAATACATTGTCGGGATGTAATGCTTTTGCATGACTTAAAGGTACATAAAAAAACTGTATATCAATAGCTTTGTCACCTGATTGTTGCTGCTGTTCAGGCAAGGCTAAAAAGGCTTGTCGAAGGGCGTCAACTGGAAAAATACTCATGAGATATACTCGCCTAAAACGAGCTGGGTGGTCGCTTGTAAAAAATTGCCATAGCAGGCATTTAGTTGTGCGCCGTTGATTTTGAAATAATCTTCCGATTGCGGGTTAAATTCTTGAAAGGTTATGTTCCATAAGATTTCAATCGGAAAGTGGGGCGCAACATTATCGTCTACTGCAAAATTAAACGTATCCAGTTCTTCTGCGGCTGTTTCTTCATAGAGAGTTTCTGAAAATAAGTTATATCCAGATTCACGGCATATGGAAATATAATCTTCCCTGCCAAATTCAGGAATCATTCCTGCGACAATTTTTAAATGATCTCGAAATCCTTCTAAATTAACATTCCATTTTTGCCAGTGTTTAAATAAATAATTATAGGCTTGCCATGTTTGCGGTGTATTAACGGCAAAAAGTAAAGCTATATCACTTAAACGGGTAATGGCTATCGCGGCAATATCATGAATGCCTGCCCGACTATCTAATAAAACAATATCCGGCTTTTCTTGCTCCTCAAGCTGTTGCAACATTTTTGCCAGACGGTGGGCAAAATCCAGTGTTTCCCCGTCTTGGTTAATATCCATATAGACCCTGGACAGTTTAGCTATGTAATCCTGTTCTGTAACGCCTGCGGCAGTTACAACTCGAATCACACCTACACTGGTTTCAGCTAAAGGACTAGTAGCAACCATGTCACGCAGCAAGCATTCATCGGCTTGCCCTACCGCTTCTTCAACCAACCAATCAACCACGCCAAAATCAGGTAAATAGCCTTGCGGCAATAAAATTTCCCCTATGCCGGGTGACTCAAGATCCAAATCGACAACAAGCACTTTTTTGCCTTGTTTGGCTAAATCCCATGCCCAAATAGCCAACGCCGTAGAACGGCCAACCCCGCCTTTAATGCCAAATAAAGTGGCACGCGGTGGATGTTGTTCTTTAATAGGTTGGCGCAACCAATCTTGTCCGGTTATTTGTCTATCTAATAAGTAAATGGGCTGCGTTGTGTCAGGAATGAGGATTTTATCAGGTGAATCAGTAATACTTTTACTGTTAAAAAAATCCTGCTCATATAAAAAAATAGCATCGGCACTATAAGAAAAATTTCCTAATAGATCCGTTAAGTTTTTTGCTAATGTTTTATGTTGAGAAGTTTGTTCGCTGTGCAAGAACAGGCGGATTTTCCCATAAAGGTCGCGAATTATGATTGGAGGCTCTTGACCTAAACAGTCATAATGCTTTTCGGTGAATTGGACGGCTATTGATAGGGCTTGTTGAAATCTGACCATAGTAGTCATTGGATTACTCCATCAATAAACAGTTCTTGCAATAGATTTTGTAAGGCTTTAGTTGCTAAACGATGAGAATCCGCTCGATGTTGGTCGATATAGCTTTCGTGGATATAACGTTGAAAAATATCCCAGTCGCTGAATCTATTTACGCTTGGTAATGAATGCTGAGCAAGCCGACCGGCAAAAGTAATGGAAAAATAACTCCATAAATCTTTGGAATTATTTTTATTGTCAAAATGTTTTCTATGGTTTCTATCTGTAAAGTCGCCCGTTACCTGATTGACGCTATTTGAGTCTAAACCAACGATAATACGCTTTAAAATGCATTCGGATGATAAACCATAAAGCTGGTCAGCATTAGCCCAGTATGAATGCCTGTAAAGTAATTCACCATCACGGTAATGACGTTCTGCTGCATTTTTAAAATCAATTTTCATTGCTTTTCGTTCGCCTTGCTCTCAATAATACCTCCGCCCAGACAAACATCGCCCTCATAAAAAACCACGGATTGCCCCGGCGTAATGGCTCGTTGCGGCTGGTCAAAGGTGGCTTTGCAACGGTCATCGTCCAGTGGCTCTAAATAGCAGGCTTGATCGGCTTGGCGATAGCGGGTTTTAGCGGTGCAGCATATCGCTTGGGTCAACGGCCGGTCGCTGCACCAGTCAAGCTGGCTGGCTTCCAGCGTGTTATGCAGCATCAATGGATGATCGTGACCCTGACCGACGATCAGGATATTGTTTTCCAAGTCTTTTTCCAGTACATACCACGGCTCATCCGGTGCATTTTTAACACCGCCTATGCCTAAGCCCTGGCGTTGGCCGAAGGTGTAATACATCAGGCCATGATGCTTGCCGATATACTGCCCTTCCGGGGTGCGCATTTCGCCGGGCTGGGTCGGCAGATAACGCTGCAAAAATTCGGTGAATTTGCGCTCGCCGATAAAACAAATGCCGGTGCTGTCTTTTTTGCGGCTGTTGGCAAAACCGGCTTTATCGGCCATGGCGCGGATTTCGGGTTTGTGCAGATGGCCTATCGGGAATAGGGTGCGCGACAGTTGTTTTTGTCCTAGCGTGTACAAAAAATAGCTTTGTTCTTTATTGGGGTCTAAGCCTTTTAATAAAAAATATTCGCCGTTTTTTTCGCTGACTTGCGCATAGTGGCCGGTGGCGATATATTCGGCGCCCAAATCTTCAATCGCATAATTTAGAAAGGCTTTGAACTTAACGTGTTTGTTGCACAAAATATCGGGGTTAGGGGTGCGGCCGGCTTTAAATTCGGACAGGAATACTTCGAACACTTCATCCCAATATTCGGCGGCAAAATTGACGGTTTTTAATTCAATGCCCAATTTGTCGCAAACCTGTTGCGCATCGGCTAAATCTTCCATCGCGGTGCAGTATTCGGTGCCATCGTCTTCTTCCCAGTTTTTCATAAATAAACCAGTGACTTGATGGCCTTGTTCCAATAACAGCAAGGCGGTTACCGAAGAATCGACACCGCCGGACATGCCGACGATTACTTTTTTACTCATGGTCAAGATCGATAAAAGATTTAAGTAATGATAAGGGGTGGCGTTGCCCGCTGAGATATTCGTCTATACTGATAAGCACTAAGGGGCTGCGCAAACGATGGTGTTCGGCTTGGATTTCATCGTGCGTTAACCAGTGCGTGGCGACAATGCCTTCATCCAGCGTTTGCGTCGGGTTATGCGAATGGCAGTAGCCGGAAAAGCACACGCGCACAAAGCTTGGAGAATCGGGATTTTTCCGCCAAAGCTGGATGGAAACGATGTGTTCGGGTTCAAATTGCCAGCCGGTTTCTTCCTGCACTTCGCGTTTGACGGCGGTAATTAGGTCTTCGCCCGCTTCAAGATGCCCTGCGGGCTGGTTAAATTGTAAACCGCTGGTAGTCTCTTCTTCGACGAATAAAAAGCGTTGGTCTTGCTCAATAACGGCGGCGACTGTAACGTGCGGTTTCCAAACCATGATGCGAAATTCCAATTGAGAAAGCTGACATTTTACTGGATTTGAAGATATTATGCTGGCAAAAAAAAAGCCGCCGCTGGACAGAGGGGCTGTGCTTATTCGGCTTTGGTGTGTTTTGTTGTCATATTGGAGTTGAAATTCGTGGGGATTGGCACTATGTTAGTGCCTAAAGTATTTTTAATATTACGATTATGTCCGATTTTGAACCGTTTAAAGATAAAGATGGCGGTTTGGCTGTTCAGGAAGCCAAGCCTAAGTTAAAAAGGCCGCCTTTATATAAAGTGATCCTGCTAAATGATGATTTTACGCCCATGGATTTTGTCATTGAGATTTTGATGAATTTTTTTGCCATGTCCGAAGAAAAGGCGACGCAGGTGATGTTGCAAGTCCATACGCAAGGCGTTGGTGTGTGCGGTCTGTATTCTAAAGATGTCGCCGAAACCAAGGTTTATATAGTTAACGATTATTCGCGGGAACATCACCATCCGTTGATGTGCTCGATGGAAGAGGTGTAGGTGGAGAATTTATGTTAAGCAAAGAACTTGAAATTACGTTAAATAACGCTTTTAAAAATGCGCATGACAAACGCCATGAATTTATCACGGTTGAGCATTTGCTGCTGGCGCTGCTTGAAAATGTGTCGGCGCAACCGATCCTGATCGCCTGCGGTTGCGATATTAAGGTGCTGCGCGGCCAGTTGACGCAATTTATCGATGAAACCACTTCGCTGATTCCGGTGGGTATCCAGCGGGAAACCCAGCCGACTTTGGGCTTTCAGCGGGTTTTGCAGCGCGCTGTTTTTCATGTGCAGGCCTCTGACAAAAAAGAAGTGTCAGGCGCCAATTTGTTTGTCGCCTTGTTTAGCGAGCAAGATTCCCATGCTGTTTACCTGTTGAATAAACAGGATATTTCAAGGCTGGATGTGGTCAATTATCTGGCTCACGGCATTTCAAAGATCGATCCTGAAAGCGATTCGATGCATAACGCGTCGCCGGAATCCGGCAATGCCGAAGCGGAAGCGGAAGCGGCTGGCAGTCCGCTGGATAAATACGCCACCAATCTCAATGAACAAGCCTTGAAAGGCCGGATTGACCCGTTAATCGGCAGGGACGCGGAAGTTGAGCGCACCATTCAAACGCTGTGCCGCCGCCGTAAAAACAATCCGTTGCTGGTCGGTGAGGCCGGTGTGGGCAAAACCGCTATCGCAGAAGGGCTGGCGAAACGGATTGTCGAGGAGCAGGTGCCCGAAGTCTTGATGAACAGCGTGATTTATTCGCTGGATTTGGGTGCGCTGGTTGCCGGCACCAAATACCGGGGCGACTTTGAAAAACGGCTGAAAGCCTTGTTGAACCAATTGAACAAGGAGCCGGATTCGATTCTGTTCATTGATGAAATTCACACCATTATCGGCGCGGGCTCCGCTTCAGGCGGAGTGATGGACGCATCCAACCTGATTAAACCGGCACTGGCTTCGGGTCAGTTACGTTGCATTGGTTCGACCACGTATCAAGAGTTTCGCGGCGTTTTTGAAAAAGATCATGCGCTGGCGCGCCGGTTCCAGAAAATCGATGTGCTGGAGCCTTCGGTTGAAGATACGATACTGATTCTAAAAGGGCTTAAATCGCGCTTTGAAGAGCATCATGACGTTAAGTATTCGACTGATGCCTTACGCGTGGCGGCAGAATTGTCGGATCGCTATATCACCGACCGCCATTTGCCCGATAAAGCCATTGATGTCATTGATGAAGCGGGCGCAAAACAGCGCATGACCGCAGAAGCTGAGCGCAAACAGCTGATTGATGTCGCCGAAATCGAGGACATCGTGTCAAAAATCGCCCGAGTACCGGCAAAGTCGGTATCGTCCAACGATATAGACAAGCTGGGCAATTTGGAGAAAAACCTGAAAATGCTGGTGTTTGGCCAGGATGAGGCGATTTCTGCGTTGGCATCGGCGATAAAATTATCGCGTGCAGGCCTTAGGGATAGCCAAAAAACAATCGGTTCATTCCTATTTGCAGGCCCTACCGGCGTCGGTAAAACCGAAGTGACGCGGCAGTTGGCCAAAGTGCTTGGGGTCGAGCTGATTCGTTTCGATATGTCCGAATATATGGAACGGCACACGGTGTCCAGGTTGATCGGTGCGCCTCCAGGTTATGTCGGTTTCGATCAGGGGGGCTTGCTGACCGAACAGGTGACTAAACATCCCCATGCGGTATTGCTGCTGGACGAATTGGAAAAGGCGCACCCTGACGTTTTCAATCTGTTATTGCAGGTGATGGATCACGGCTCGTTGACCGATAATAATGGCCGCAAGGCGGATTTTCGCAACATTATTTTGGTGATGACCACTAATGCCGGCGCAGAGGAGGGCAGTCGGGCTTCAATTGGCTTTACCCAACAGGATCATGCCACTGACAGCCTGAAGGTTATCGAAAAAGGCTTCTCGCCGGAGTTCCGTAACCGTCTGGATGCCATTATTCAATTCAGGCCGTTGGATATTTCAATTGTCGGGCATGTGGTTGATAAGTTTATCTTTGAACTGGAGGCTTTGCTGGCAGACAAGCACGTCACTTTAGCATTGGATGCCGATGCCCGCTTGTGGCTGGCTGAAAACGGTTGCGATCCTAAAATGGGGGCTAGGCCGATGGCGCGGCTCATTCAAGAGAAAATCAAAAAACCGCTGGCTAATGACTTACTGTTTGGTGACTTGGCGCACGGCGGGCATGTGCGGATTTATGTGAGGGATAATGAGCTGGGTTTCGCTATCGAAAGTGCTGATGCGATTGTTCCTGAAGCCAATTTTTAGGGCAACGGTACACAGGCAGCTGACGTTAATCCTGCTGGCAACAGGATTAACGCATACGGAAGGTGATGCGGCCTTTGGTTAAATCGTAGGGGGTCATTTCAACTTTAACGCTGTCTCCGGTCAGGATGCGGATGTAATGCTTGCGCATTTTTCCGGAGATATGTGCGGTCACGATATGACCGTTTTCCAATTCGACGCGAAACATGGTATTGGGGAGGGTGTCAATCACTTTCCCTTCCATTTCAATTTGATCTTCTTTAGCCATTTATAGTGTCCTGGTAATTAAAACCGCCAATAATAACATAAGCCTGTTTTTAACAACAGAAGTCTGTAAAGAGAGGCGTTATTTGTTGTTAACAAACCATTTCTATTTCCCTAGAAATCCGCTGTTGCATAAGCATTTGTAGAGAATATCCGATGCCGCTTTTTTGGTCTATCAGTACGGTTACTAGGGCGGGCGCCCTTAAAATAAGCTGCGGGTTTCACTTCAGAAACGCCAAGGCTTATGCGCTAATATTTTGTTGTGCTGATGGTTTTAATGCGTTTGCCGTAGGCCACCTGCTAATTCTTGCGCCGTAAGCTCCATCCATCATAGAATGCCCGTTTTTTCACTACTTTTTGGGGTTATGCGATGTTAGATGAGATTTGGTTCAGAACCGGTGAAGCGACGGTGTTTTCCAGTGACGGCCAAGGCACCGACGCTATGCCGGAAATATTGATCGGCAGTGTAAAAGGCCCTGTCGGTCAGGCTTTTGCCAATTTAATGGGGCAAACCGCCGGTCATACACGCATGTTCGCGATTCGTGCCTGCAATCAGCAAGTACGCCCTGCGACCATCATGGTGCCCAAAGTTACCATTAAATCCACTGATTATGTCAACTTGTTCGGCGGCCCGGTACAGTCGGCCGTCGCTGATGCCGTTCTGGATAGCGTTATCGCGGGCGTCATTCCGGCGGCCCAAGCCAATAATTTGTGCATTGTTGCGATGTTGTGGATTGCCCCCGAATGCGCCGCCAATCCCGATTTGGATCGTAAGGATTTATACCGCACCAACTACGAAGCCATGAAATTGGCCATTTCCCGCGCTATGAGCAATTCGCCCAGCATTGAAGAATTAATCGCTAACCGCCATAAAATCGTCCATGAAATGTACGACCCTGAAACCGGCGAGTCCCAGTGGTAATCATCAAAAGCCGGGCTTAGGCGGGTTCCTGCAAAGAATATGCCTAAATAATTACACGAAAACCAAAAGTAGCCATCTTCAGGCGACACGATTTTTTTCGTGCCATTTGTGTTTTCGTGGGCAAAAAAATCATCATACATGTGTTTCAAGCACCCAGACATCCACAATGAGCCTATTAATCAAATACCTTTCGCTTTGCTGGTTCCGCAATAATCCCGCCGATTTAGTCCCGACAAAATCGTTTATGTGGAAGGTCATAGCGTTTTATCTTATTTCCGGGATTATTGTCGAAGGCCTGATTTCCGATCCCGCCGACGGCACGCTGGAAGTTTTGTTACGTACTATCATGGCCTTTTCATCGATCAGCGTATTTTTGTTGGTCATCAGAAAATGGCAGCATTTCAATCAGCTATTTACGGCTATTTTTGTCGGCGAAAACTTTATTATGACACTGGCGGTTGCTGCCGAAGCGCTTGATTTTATCATGGTGATGAATAAAGAAGAGCTTAGGGAGGAAATTTCAATCGGTCTTGGAATAGCGTTGGTGATTTGGTATTTGGCGATAGTCAGTTATATTTTTCGGCAGTTTTTTTCATATCAAATGAGTGCCAGTATTATCTTGGCGTTGGGTTATTTCGTTTTAACTTACGGTGTACCCATGCTGTTTATGGACATATAGCGATAAGTCTAAATAAATTTTTAACGGTTCAATGTCATTAAGCTGCCAGGCCTAATGTATAATCCGCTTCATTTTTTGATATTGATTTTATACGGTGAAATATGAGCATTAAATTATCTAATAGAGTTCAAGCAGTTAAACCATCACCGACCTTGGCGATTACTGCCAGAGCCGCGCAGATGCGGGCGGCGGGCAAAGACATTATCGGCCTTGGCGCCGGCGAGCCGGATTTCGATACCCCCGATCATATCAAGGCGGCGGCGGTCAAGGCGATTGATAGCGGTTTTACCAAATACACTGCAGTTGACGGCATCGCCAGCCTGAAAAAAGCCATTATCGCCAAATACAAAAACGATAACGGTCTTGATTATGAAGCCAAGCAGATTCTGGTGTCTTGCGGCGGCAAACAAAGCTCATTCAATTTGACTCAGGCGCTGCTGAACGCAGGCGACGAAGTGATTATCCCCGCGCCATTTTGGGTGTCTTATCCTGACATGGTGTTATTGGCCGATGGTGTGCCGGTCATTATCGAAACCACGCAGGCGCAGAATTTTAAAATTTCGCCGGAACAACTGCGCGCGGCGATTACCGATAAAACCCGGCTGATCTTCATCAACAGCCCATCGAATCCGTCCGGTGTTGCTTATAATTTGGACGAGCTGAAAGCGCTGGGCGACGTGCTGAAGGATTTTCCGAACATCATCATCGCCACCGATGATATGTACGAGCATATCCTTTGGCAACAAGGCACCTTTGTTAATATTTTAAACGCACACCCCGAACTGTATGGCCGCACGGTGGTCATGAACGGCGTGTCCAAAGCCTATTCGATGACCGGCTGGCGTATCGGTTATGCCGCAGGGCCTGCGGATTTGATTGAGGCGATGTGTACGATTCAGTCGCAAAGTACATCGAATCCGACCTCGATTTCGCAACATGCCGCCGAAGCCGCGTTAATCGGCGACCAAAGTTTTATCGACAATATGTGTGTTGAATTTAAAAAACGCCATGATTATGTTGTTGCTGAACTGAACAGCATCGACGGCGTTGAATGCACTGAAACCGACGGTACTTTTTATGTGTTCCCTAATGTGGAAAAGCTGATTGCTCGTTTAGATGGCATCAACAACGACTTAGAATTTTCGGATTATTTGATTGAAAAAGCGGGCGTAGCGTTAGTGCCAGGTTCTGCATTCGGTACGGAAGGGCATATCCGGATTTCAATAGCGACCAGCATGGTCAATCTGCAAAAAGCCATGGAGCGGATTAAGGCGGCGATTTAACTAAATATCAGGCGTCCACGAAAATCACGAAAGCCACGAAAAGAAGCAATCAACAGGCTCCTTTTCGTGGACAATTTTTTGTCGCACCAACACTGCAAAAACCTTGATAGCCCAGCATTCTAAAATCTCCGTCATTGCCCCCGCCCGCTTACACATGGGCTTTATCGATTTAAGCGGATCACTTGGCCGACATTTCGGTAGCGTCGGCGTTGCGCTTAACGAAATCAACACGCGCCTGTCAATGTCGGCTGCCGAGCAACTGACTATCACAGGACCCGCCGCACAGCGGGCCGCAAAATGCGTAGCTAAGCTGTGCCAAGCCTTAGCTGTTTCAGATCAACTGGCTATCACGATTGAAGCGGCGATTCCTGAGCATGTGGGTTTAGGTTCGGGCACACAAATGTCGATGGCAATCGGTGCGGCGCTGAATGAATTTTATGGTTTGGGGCTGAGTGTGCGTGAAATTGCGGCAATGACCGACCGGGGCTTGCGTTCCGGCATCGGCATCGGCGTTTTTGAACAGGGCGGCTTGGTGGTCGATGGCGGTCGCGGCGACAAAACCATCACGCCGCCGGTGTTGTCGCATATCGATATGCCGGAGGATTGGCGCTTTATTTTGGTGTTTGACCAGCGCGGCCAGGGTTTGCACGGTCAGCAGGAAATACAGGCGTTTAAGGAATTGTCGCCGTTTTCTCGGCGCGAAGCCGAACGTTTATGCTATTTATTGCTGATGCAGGGTTTGCCGGCGGTGGCGGAAAATGATCTGGGCAAGTTCGGCGAGGTGATAAGCGAATTGCAGCGTTCGGTTGGCGAACATTTTTCCTCGGCTCAGGGCGGCGTTTTTACCAGCCCCGAAGTCGCACAAGCGATGGGCTGGTTTGAACAACAAGGCGCGGTGGCTATCGGCCAAACCTCATGGGGGCCGACTGGATTTTGCGCGCTTGCTGGTGCGGAACGTGCGGAAGCCTTAGCGGCTCAGGCGCGGGTGGCATTTGCGCAGTTTGCTCAGTTGAGTTTTGTGGTCGCCAGTGCGCGCAATAGTGGCGGGGATGTGTTTGTCGGCTAGTTAATGGAAACGGTACTGATAGTCGCAAGTTCCGGGCGAATGCTGGCGCAGGCGGCAAAACATATCGGCCTAAAGCCCTTGGTTATTGACCTGTTCGCCGATGTGGATACGCAGGATGTTGCCGAAGATTTTATTAGGGTGCGCTCCTTAGCCGAAGCAGACTTGGCGCCTGCGGTCGATGATTTTCTCGGGCGCTATACGTTAGGCCACGTTATTTACGGCAGCGGTTTCGAATATCATCCTGAAAGTTTGAGTTATCTGGCCAGCCGCTTAATTATTTTGGGCAATTCGTCTGACGTTTTTTTGCGGCTACAGCATAAACCGGTCTTTTTTGCTGCGCTTGATGAACTGGCTATTGCCCATCCTGAGGTTGCTTTTGCGCCGCCCAGCACTTTTGATGACTGGCTGAGTAAGCCCAAACAAGGGCAGGGCGGTGTGGGTATTCGGCCTTACCGTGCGGGTGATCGCGCCGATCATTCGCTGTACTGGCAAAAATTTCAAGCCGGTACGCCGCATTCGGTGCTGTTTTTGGCGGATGGGCGACGGGGGCAAATTGTCGGTTTTAATACTCAGTATTTTGCCAGTCTAAATGAAGATCAGGCCTTTGTTTTTTCGGGCGTGATCAATAATGCCGAACTGCCGGATGCGCAGCAGGCGCTGCTAGCGGACTGGTTGCAGAAAATAATCCCGGAATTTGCGTTAAAAGGCTTGAATTCACTGGATTTTGTTGATGACGAAGGGCGCAGTTATGTGCTGGAAATCAATCCGCGCCCGTCTGCCAGTATGCAGCTCTATGACCCGGATTTGCTAAGCCTGCATATTCAAGCCTGTGCGGGCGAAATGTCAGAACGCCATTATATTCAGCCGGGGCATTGCGGCTATCAGCTTGTTTATGCCGCACAAGATTTAACCATTCCTGAGCTATTTGCATGGCCGGAGGGAAGCGTGGATTTACCGGCATCCGGCTCATTTATTGGCGCAGGGCGGCCGATTTGCAGTATGATTGCCCACCAAAAAAATTCACTGTCAGTTGCAGAACAGTTACTGACTAAACAACAACTTATCATTAATAAATTAGAAAGGTTTTAACTCTCATGGAATATACCGCCAGCGTTAATAAATTGACCCAGCCCTTAGTGCAGCAGTTACTCGACAATGCCGACAAACTGCGTTTGGGCGTGGAAACATTAGCCAATGGCTGCACCATTATCGACGCGGGCATTAAGGTGCCGGGCGGCATTGAGGCAGGGCGCATTATTGCTGAAATCTGTTTGGGCGGCATGGGTACGGTAACAGTTAGTCACAGCACTTATACCGATAACTGGCCGCTGTCGGTCAACGTCCATACCGGCAATCCGGTTTTGGGTTGTTTGGGCAGTCAATATGCCGGCTGGAGCTTGTCGCATGAGAAATATTACGCACTGGGTTCAGGTCCTGCGCGGGCGATGGCCACCAAGTTAAAAGACGGAAAACAGGAGCCGGTTGAAGAGTTGTACAAAGAATTGGGCTATCAAGACAGCCATGATTCTACTGTTTTAGTGATTGAAAACGACGCAGTGCCGCCGGTTGAAATCGTCGAAAAAGTCGCCGCCGCCTGTAAAGTTGATCCGTCCAAATTGACCATTATTGTGACCCCGACCAGCAGTCTGGCCGGTGGCGTACAGGTTGTAGCGCGGGTGCTGGAAGTCGCCATGCACAAAGCCCATGCCCTGCATTTTCCGCTGGAAAATATCATTGACGGCAGCGGCAGCGCGCCTATTTGCCCTCCGCATCCTAATTTTGTCAAAGCGATGGGGCGCACTAATGATGCGATTTTATTCGCAGGCCAAGTGCATATTTTTGTCAAAGGTACCGATGAAGCCGCCGAAAAACTGGCGAAAGAACTGCCCAGTTCAACCTCTAAAGATTACGGTAAACCGTTTGCCGACATTTTTAAACAATATGAATACGACTTTTTCAAGATTGACGCGATGCTGTTTAGCCCTGCCAGCGTTATCGTAACGGCGGTGGAGTCCGGCAAAAGTTTCCGTGCAGGCAAACTTGATAATGCCTTGTTGGATCAGTCGTTTGGGGCGTAGAAAACAAACGTGGGTCGTATAGCTATTTTTACCGATGATCCCGGCTGGCATGGCAAGCAATTAAGCCTGGCTTTTGCCCGTCGGGGTTATACGGCTGACTATGTTTCGTTGACCGAATGCCGCTTTGTCATTGCACCCGGCCAGCTTCCGATTTTTATTCCCGGCTTTGAACAGGCGCTGCCCGATGCGGTTTTTGTGCGCGGCGTACCCGGCGGATCGCTGGAAGAAGTGGTGTTGTATTTGGATATTTTGCACGCGCTAAAGGCGATGGGCATTCCTGTTTACAATGACGGCCATGCGGTAGAGCGCAGTGTTGACAAGGGTATGACCAGCTTCCTGCTGCATCATACCGGTTTGCCGACGCCGGTGACCTGGGTGTTGCGTGATCGTGAAGCCGCGTTAAAAATAGCTGAAGCCGAGTTAAAACAGGGGCATTTATTAATCAGCAAACCCTTGTTCGGCTCGCAAGGCGAAGGCATCCGCCGCATTGAAAAATCGACCGACTTATTCTGGCTGACCAGCAGTCACGGCGTTTATTATCTGCAACGCTTTGTGCATTGTGAAGGCGCCGGTTTTTCCGATAACCGCGTTTTTGTCATTAACGGCAAGGCGGTGGCGGCCATGCGCAGGCGCGGAAAATTCTGGCTGAATAATGTCGCGCGCGGCGCAAGTTGCGAACCGATTGAACTGGAGCCTGACATGGCGGATATGGCGGTTAAAGCAACAGCAGCATTATCAATGGATTACGCCGGTGTCGATATTATCAAAGACAGGGCAGGGTGCTGCACCCTTATTGAAGTCAACAGCATACCGGCCTGGAAAGGGCTGGAAAGCGTGTGCGCTGTTAATATTGCCGAATTGATGGTCGATGATTTACTCAGCCGTAAGCTAGCTGCATGATGATTTCTCCAGAGCAACTCGGCGAGCTTTACCGGCAAGCCTGCGAGGTTGATGTGCAGGCATTCAAACCCGGCAATGTCAGTGTTTATGCCGATGGCCATGATATGACCGTGGCTGATTTCAGAACCAGCGCCCTGGTCAGTTCAGCCCCGCTGTGCAATCCCGATTATGGCTTGGGCGAGAAGATTTATTATGCGGTCAAGGCTACACGCGAGGCGGTTGGCTGCAACACTAATCTGGGCATTATCCTGTTGTGCGCACCGCTGATTCAGGCCATTAACCAACAACAGGACGACATGAGCTTAAGGCAAGCCGTCAGTCAAGTTATGCGCGAAACCACAGTAAACGATGCCGATTGGGTTTTTAAGGCCATTGCCTTAGCGTCTCCGGGCGGCTTAGGCAGCTCTGACCGGCAGGATGTCCATGAAGCGGCATCGGTCACCTTGCTGGAGGCTATGAAAATAGCGAGTCCAAAAGATCGCATTGCACTTCAATACGCAACCGACTACCAGGATATTTTTAATTTCGCGGTTTTCAGGTATACTAGCGGACTTAATCGATGGGGCGATAGGAATTGGGCGGCGGTGCTGGCGTATGCCGAGCTGCTAAGCCACTTTCCTGACAGCCATATCGAAAGAAAATACGGACATCAGTATTCTGAGAGGGTCGCTACCAAGATGGCTCAGCTCAGTGAGGAGCTGTACAAAACTGATAATCCTGAGCAAATCAAGCCGTTACTTTTTTGCCTGGATCAGGAGTTTAAGCTTTATGGTATAAATCCGGGTACTAGCGCCGACATGATTGTCGCGACAGTATTAACGGCATTTTTAGAGGATCTTCATTAGTAACAAACCTGTTACTAATAGGGCTTCAAAAAGGATTTTGTTAAACAAATTATGGGGACATTAACAATGTCGATAGTAGATTCAGTTTTTTCATTTTTTTCAAAGGGGATATCAAGCATGGCTAAAATCAATAAATTATGTGTTGGCGAATCTTTAGTGGGCGAAGGCAACGAAGTTGCTCACATCGATTTGATGGTAGGGCCACGTGGTTCAGCAGCTGAAACTGCATTTGCAAACTGCTTGACTAACAACAAAGACGGCTTTTCTAGCTTGTTGGCTGTTGTTGCACCTAACTTGATGGTTAAACCATCGACTGTTATGTTCAACAAAGTAACTATCAAAGGCGCAAAACAAGCTGTTCAAATGTTCGGCCCTGCACAACGCGGTGTTGCTATGGCTGTTGCTGATTGTGTAGAAGACGGCACAATTCCTGCTGCTGAAGCTGATGATTTATTCATTTCAGTGGGTGTTTTCATTCACTGGGCAGCTGAAGACGATGCAAAAATCCAACAATACAACTACGAAGCGACTAAAGAAGCTCTGAAACGTGCTGTTGCGGGTACACCTACTGCAGCTGAAGTTGTTGCTGCTAAAGGTACTGCGGTACACCCATTCGCTGCAAACTAAGTTTTATTTAGTTTTCAAGAATGATAAAAATACCCCGTTAATCGGGGTATTTTTTTGCCTGCCGATTAACAATATTTTCGGTTTTAATGCTGCCATTGTGCAACGCGCTGGCAACCAAGGCCTGATGAATGCCTGCCTCGTCCAGCGCAACCAAATCCTGTTTATGCCTTACCCCGCCTGCGGCAATAAAATTTTTGTCAGGATATTGCCTGCAAAATTCAGCCAACTTGCCTAAATCAGGGCCAAAGTTACTGCCTACCCGCTCCAAGGTCATAATGATGATGTTTTGCGGCCAAAAAGTGTCATCGGAAAAAAGACTTTCAGCGCCCAACGCCGCCGAATTGGCATAATCCAATGACAGGATGAAGTTGTTTTTATAGGCTTTTATGTCTGCAAGCGTTTCATTTTGATAAGATTCGCTACCCAAAATGGGCAGGGCATTATCAGGAAACCGGGGGCTTTGATGGTATTTTTGATAGCCACTGTCGATCCAAAAAGTGATGTCAGGGAAACGCGTTAACATCTTAATGATTAAATCGTTATGGTCGCCCTGCCGGGTAATCGCATTCAAATCCGCGATATAAAAAGTATCGAACGGGTAAATCCCCAAAAACGCCTTAATGACCCGGTCAATGTCGGATGACGGGCACAAGTCGCTATGAAGGGGTTGGTAGTGCTGGCGATTGCCTTGCTTGGCGTGAACAACGACACCGTTTTTTAAATCAATGACCGGGATTATTTTCATAGAGCCTGAATGGCGGGTGATAGAATACGCGGTTTTATTTTATCGCTATTGATTGAGTATTGTGAAAATTCTGGTGTTCGAGTATATCACTGGCGGCGGTTTTAATAAGCAGGCCTTACCCGATTCCCTGGCTTATGAAGGCCGGTTGATGCTTAATGCCTTGCTTGATAATTTGAGCCGGTTAAACGCTCTCGACATCACGCTCATGCTGGACTGGCGGCTTGATGATGCCGTCAACACAACCGCAGTCAATACTGTCATCATCAGCCCGGAACATGACATTTCCGAAACCTTTATGCAATTAGTCAAGCAAGCCGATGCGGTTTGGCCGGTTGCCCCGGAATTTGACGGCATTTTACAATCGCTGTGCCAAACCGTTGAATCGTTAGGAAAAATATTGCTGACGTCGCCTGCCGCTGCGGTTGCCATTGCCGGTGATAAATTCAAAACCTATAAACTACTCAACCGCCATCGTATCAATGCTGTACCCACGCGCATGTTTGAAAATATTTACGAGCCCGGCGAGTGGATAATCAAGCCATTAGATGGGGCAGGGTGCAACGGTAGTTACGTCATTAATAATGCCGAAGATTTTTCCGAAATAACCGGGTTTTCAAGCCCCTATATCATCCAGCCCCACCTTCAAGGCGATAAAACCAGTCTGTCGTGTTTGTTCAAGCACGGCCGCGCCTGGCTGATTTGCGCCAATTTGCAGCGTTTTGACTTCATCAACCGGCAATATCACTTGGCTGAAATCGTGGTTAATCATCATGCCGATTTGGGCGCTTACCAGCCATTAATTGAGGGCATAGCCCGCGCCTTGCCTGAATTATGGGGCTATGTCGGCATTGATTTGATAGAAACGGCTGGAGACATACAGGTGCTGGAAATAAACCCGCGCCTGACCACGTCATTTACCGGCTTATACGCCGCTTTAGGCATCAATATAGCCGAACTTGTGCTGCAATTAGTGCAGGGTGAGCCGGTCATCAAACCCACGCGCAACACCCCGGTCAACATTCAAATGCAACAGGAAATTCATGCAAACTAATCATATCGGCTGGGACATCGGCGGCGCTCATGTCAAGGCCGCTGTCATCGCCGACGGGAAAATTATCGCCGTTTATCAGCAGCCGTGCCCGTTATGGAAGGGGCTGGGGCAACTAAAATTGGCGGTAAACAGCATCATGCAGCAACTGCCCGGTTCAACTTATCGCCATGCGCTAACCATGACCGGCGAACTGGTCGATTTATTCGCTAACCGCGATGAGGGCGTCGAACACATCATACAAACCATGACCGCCTTGCTGCCGGGCGCTGAAATACTGGTTTTTGCCGGTCAGCAAGGCTTGTTAAAACCTGAACATATTGAGCCGCCGCATTACCCCTTAATTGCCTCGGCCAACTGGCTGGCCAGCGCCTCATTTGCCGCGCAAAAAGTTGGCAACGGGCTGTTTGTCGATTGCGGCAGCACCACCACCGATATCCTGTTGCTTAATGACGGGCGCGTACTGGCCGAAGGCTACAGCGATTACCAGCGCCTCATCTCAAAAGAATTGATTTACACCGGCATTGTTAGGACTGCGGTGATGGCCGTCACCCAAACCGCCCAAGATCAGGGCAAAAAAATAGGCCTGATGGCCGAATATTTCGCCACTATGGCCGATGTTTACCGCGTCACCGGCGAACTCAACGAAGCCTACGATCAAACAGATACTGCCGATGGCGCGGAAAAAACGCTGCTGGCCAGCGCCAGACGTTTATCGCGCATGATAGGCTGCGATTTTTATCCTGACGAACTGCCGCGCTGGCAGCAATTTGCCGCTCACATTCGCGCCCAACAAATACAGCAGATACAACGCGGCTGTGAAACTCGGCTATGCCAACTTCCCCCAAACAGCCCATTAATCGGTGCTGGGGTAGGGCGGTTTCTGGTCAAACAAATTGCATTGAACCTGGCGCGTCCTTATTTGGATTTTT
Organism: Methylobacter sp.; assembly: GCA_047920955.1. Classification (GTDB taxonomy): domain Bacteria; phylum Pseudomonadota; class Gammaproteobacteria; order Methylococcales; family Methylomonadaceae; genus Methylobacter_A. Next base: position 23,651 of record JBLRXA010000041.1, read on the forward strand.
CCGATGTGTTTCCGGCAGCGGCCATTGGCTCAGAGATGACCGCTGCGGATTGTGCGCCTGCGGCGGCTGTCGCGTATTTGATTGATAAGGATAAGTCAGCGCAATAGCAGCAGCGGCTTGTTGCTATGCGTCAGCATTTTTACGGTAAAGCTGCCCAACAGCCAGTCGCGGATACGGGTATGGCCGAATGCGCCCATGACGGTCATGTCTAT
>JBLRXA010000042.1:0-6027 GCA_047920955.1 Methylobacter sp.
GTCGTCAATGCGAGCTGTTGGGGCTTAACCGCTCAACGCTTTATTATCAGGCGGAACCGGTGTCAGAAGGGGATATACAACTCATGCGCCTGATTGATGAAATTTATACGCGCTGTCCGTTTTACGGCTCACGACTGACATCACTTACATTCCCATGGCCAAAGGTTTTATGTACTTGGTCGCGGTGATTGATTGGTACAGCCGTTATGTGTTGTCATGGGAGCTGTCCAATACCCTGGATACCGCATTCTGTCTGATCGCGCTGGAGAAGGCTCTGGATAGGAGGACACCTGGGATTTTCAATACCGACCAAGGCGCCCAATTTACCAGTCTGGCTTTCACACAAGCCTTATTGGATAAGGGCATTAAAATCAGCATGGGCAGATATTTGCTCCTGCAATATCTGCATTTCCCACGTCCATGTGGGTCATGCGCGCGGGCGGGCGTTGGACAATATTTTCGTCGAGCGCTTATGGCGGACAGTAAAGTACGAAAATATTTATATGAATGATTACCTGTCCGTGCCTGAATTACGGTTCGGCTTGAAGTGCTACTTTGAATTTTATAACCAAGAGCGCTTACATCAAAGCTTGGATTACCAAACGCCAGCTGAGGTACATTTCTCTGTAATGCGTTAACTATTTCTCCTTATTTTTCGGAGAAAATGGTCTTGACAGTGGGGGCCACTTTATTGCTCAAGTTAAAACATGCACGTTCCTAAGCAAAAATAACTTGAACAATTTTTTCAAGAAGACGTCATATTAAAAAGCATGAGAGCGGCAACTTTGCTCAACTTATTCCTGCTTACTGCCTAAGTCGCAATAGCAAACCAATTTTCCCGATCTAAAACACTCAGCGCCAACTCGATTTGTCTAGGGGTAAACTGGCGTTTACGGTCGTTCCAGGCGTGAGTTGCCTGAATCACTTCCTGCGGACTACAGGCGTGCTCGTATTTGCGCAGCCAGTGCGCGGTTGCCAAAAGCTCCAGGCCAAACGGAGACTCAAAACCTTCTACCAGTTTGGATACCCGATTAAACCGCTCGCGGGTTTGCGGATGATTTTCCAGAAAAGCCTTGGCTTCTTCAACTGCGCCGGGCACCAGTTGCAAAGTTTTATCAGGTGCGTCGCCACCGTCGGCATAACCGGCAATATAGTGTCCTTCAATTGCATTCAGCACGTGACGCAGATTCTCGGCATAAGGGCCGTAGTGTGCCTTACGGTAATTTAAGCGTAACGGTTCGCCTGCTTCCTGCATGAAATACAGCAGTTTGTGTACCTCAAGCAATGAAATGGTCGGGTCGAGTAAACCGGCCAAATAGCGTTGTAACAGCTCAATTAACACCGCCCTGCCTGCGGTCATTCTGGGTACAGCAGTATTTCGAGCGATGACGTCGTTTTGCGGTGCCCCCTTGGGTTGGTAGATCAGTACCCGCACATCCGGCATTGCACTCATCGCCTGTTCGATTTTTGGCTTAACCTGATTCCAGTCCAAACCGCCCAATCCGCTACCCAGCGGCGGAATCGCAATGGATTGGATATTATTTTCCCGAATCGTCGCAACCAATGCCTCAAGACCGGCTTCAATGTCTTCAATGCGGCTAGCACCGCGCCAGTGGCGTTTGGTCGGGAAATTGATAATGTAGCGTGGATTGGCAAGCTGGCCGGTTTCAAACACAAACATCCGGCCCGGTTGCACCTGTTGGTTGTCGCAAGCAGCGGCGTAAGCCTTGAAATTGTCCGGCCAGGCTTTTTTAAATTGCAGGGCAATGCCTCGCCCCATCACACCGACGCAATTCACGGTATTAACAATGGCTTCGACATCGGCTTTTAAAATGTCGCCTTGGGTTAACTCAATCATAGTGTTCTCTAGTAATACCAATCACGTTTAATCTCAACCGGCGGCCTGTGTGCCGCTGCCTGGATAAGATGAGTGACTTGTTGGTAAATTTGCAGCGAATACACGCCGATTTTTTCAATTAAATGCCACGGAAAACTGCTTTCCATCAGAAATTCCGCCTGCTTCCCTTCCTTGCAATCTTGCCATTGGTGGGTCTGAATTGCTGCCCAATTTAATTCATCAAGCTGGCTCAAATCACAACGATCTTCAAAATAATAGGAACCGGCATTAGATAAAGTGAATGCCCAGCGCCGACGATTTTCACGCGCCCATGCCACACTGGCTTGCAAGTCGGCCTGTAGATGCACAATTGGCCCTTGCCCGCCTTGATAGTCCAGCTCAAGGTGATTGGCTTGGCGAATGATAAACAACATGATCGAGCGAGGGCAAAAATAAAATGGCACGCAATCGCCAACATGCAAATCCGGGTGGCTGGCCAGCGTCAATTCCTGCAAACGGCGTTGCTTGATGTTGTTCATACCGATGGTGGCGCCAGCCGTCTGGTTGGCTATCACCGCCGCATCACATAACAAACCGCCCGCCGCGATGATCGAGGCCAATCGATCCACGTGAACGATGTGATACAGCTTGGGCTGGGCAGGAACAGTCATGGTCTTAGTCGGTTGCTTCCGATTACACGGTGACTTGGCCGTTCATTAGCATGGGGAGGAGCCAGTCGCGGAGTGATGCTAACTTGGTATTTTCCCGCTGATTCACGATCAATTGTTTCAATACCGGCTCTACGATTTGCCCGAATAATCCAGCGGTTTCGCAGTTAAACGGTTGCTGAAAACGCATCATGACATTTGGATTTACGCGCTTGTGGCTATTAGAAGTACCCGTAGCCGACTGTGTGCAATGCGCGATAAACTGCGGTGATGTTGCAATCAGATATAAGAAATTCTTTATCTGCGTATTCGCGCTTCTCCAGACAACAAATTCTGTAGAGCAAATCTGCTCCTCTTCATCCATTGCATAGACAACTCGATTAAACCAAGGGTTAAGCTTTGAAACCAAAAGATCAGTTTTTTCAACTGTGAATTTATTGCTGCCAATAGTTTCACCCAACTCGACACCATAGGTATTCGTGGCATCGAAAACTGGAATACTAAGGCTAATTCCGAAATAATAAATACCAGTCCTGGCCTATCTTTAGGCAGGTCGAATTAGGATATCCCAGTTAGGTAATAAGGGATTGCGAAGCAAGCGTGCCTCAATTTTTGCCATAGCCTGCTTGGTCAGCGTGACCCCTTTTTCATAAACAACCCTGCTCAATGTCACTGCTGGATGCAGACCTTTCCAGGTCATAGACTTTGCCCATTCAAGCAAAAGCATAGGGTCAGGCCTTACAATTTACACTAAAATGTCAAATGTAAGGCCTGACCGTTCGCAGTAACAGCAGTAAATCTAGCGGGTTAAAGTCCTGTCCAAGGAATTGTCCGTACGCCTTGGTAGTATGAGGAAGCGGCGTCGTGGTAACGCGGGGTCGTAAGTTTCCAAACAGCAAAAGAGCAGGCCGTAACGCAAGTGAACCTATACGTAGCCTCGTAAACGAATTGAAGGAGCCGACCCTGTGGTCAGAAGGGGAAGGCCGTTGGATGGATGCTGAAATAACGGAAGTGGCATCCATCGACTTCCGGGGTAGCAGGGTCGGCATGTTATTGAAGATTTATTGCCCAGTGCTGGAGACCCGTTGCGGTGGTGGGGAGGCCATCGACTATTGCGTATAAGGAAACGAAAGCGCAATAGGCCGTAGCGGGAGTCGGAGGGGGTCATAGTACCGTTTGAGGTCGAGGGACAACATAACCCAGACCAAGGGAAGGAACCCTGCTTTGTTCATGTAACCGAAGAGTGAAGGAGAAGGGGATTGCCATGTTGCTAACAACCCCTGATGAAATCAGGACACAAGAATCAATGGGGTCAGTGTCGTTGATTTTTTCAATTTAATTGCCCCATTGACTGACAGATCAATCGAAACTGACCCCATTGATTTCTATCGCAAATCCGCTGTACGCTACTTTAAAAAATAATATAAAAGCAAAAGGCCCTGCATGAATAAACATACAGAGCCTTAAAAGACACTTTACGGGATTGCAATCTCCGATGTAAAGCGGCCCCATAAAGAGGACTTAAGCCCGATGCTGATAGCAGAGCGGGGACTTGCCAATCTACATCCTCATAGATAATCTGTCAACAGGGTGAGTCCCAAGCTGTGAAGTATGCAGTGCTGTATTTTGATAAGATCAGCTTTATCAATGACGCGCACGTCATAGATTCTTTTTCCTGCCGCATCTTTTCCGTCAAATGGTAAAAATAACCGATCAAATGAAACTGTATAAATCATGTCGGCCTTTACCCAATGGAATTTTGCATCGTATGGGGCTGGCAATACTGGGTCTACATGAAGTTTATGGTGGTAAGGCATTATCTGGCTGGGTGGCGTTGTGCTTAATGGCACTATTGCACATAATCTACCGCGTTGGCGCAATCTTGGCGACATCACAACAACCGGCCTGCGCTTGTTCATTTCTGGATCAATAAACCCTTTAAAGTCGCAAATAAGAATCGTACCTTGTTCTGGATGTATTGATATTGACATAGAAATGACTTGGAAAGTTAATGAAATCGGGTTGTTGGGTGGTTATCAATAATTGCCTATCGCGAATCCGCCGCCGTACGCTGTTCACACAACGTAGTAACCAGCCCATAAAGCAACAACAATGCCCCCGCTAATTGCCACGGTTGCCAGCTCATAATGATCAGTAATTGTCCGTGGGCGAGATACAGGCCGATGCCGAGTCCGATATAAGCGATGATGCGTTTGACCGCGTAATCGACCGGATAATATTTTTGCCCTAACAGATAGGAAGCGGCGGCCATGGCGGCGTAACAAATCAGCGTTGCCCAGGCTGAACCGACATAACCGAGTAAGGGTATCCACCAGATATTCAGCGCGATGGTCAGCGCCGCTCCGGCTAACGATACCCAGGCGCCCATCAGGGTGCGGTCGGTTAATTTATACCAGATGGACAAGTTGATATAGATGCCCAAAAACAGGTTGGCCAACAGCAGAATCGGCACGACATCGAGACCGGCGCGAAACTCTTCGCCGACAAAATACTTGAAAAAATCGATGAACAAGGTCACCAGCAGGAAGATGAACACGCAGAAGATGACGAAAAATTTAAGCACCTGCGCGTAAATTTTGCGCGCATCGCTTTTGTCGGCGTAGGCAAAGAAAAACGGTTCGGCGGCATAGCGGAAAGCCTGGATGAACAGCGACATTAAAATCGACAGTTTGTAACAGGCGCTGTAAATGCCGAGCATTTTCATGTTGGTTTGCACGTCGTAAGGCAGCAGGTATTTCAGTAGCGCACGGTCGAGCATTTCATTGATGATACCGGCAAAACCGATTACGACCATCGGCGACGAATAACGCAACATGCGGGCGAATAGCGCACGGTCAAAGCCCCAAGCCAAACCGGATAATTGCGGCGCGAGCAGCAAAAATTTAAAGGCGCTGGCGATCAGGTTGGCGATAAAAATATAGCCGATGCCGATGGCCGGATTGTAAATCGGCGTTAGCCAGGACTCGGGATTGGCGGCGTAGACTTTGGGACAATAGATGATGAAAAACAGACTGAGCAGCACGGTCATGCCGATTTCGATAATCTTGATGCCGGCAAAGCGGAACGCGCGGTTTTCTGCGCGTAGCCTGGCAAATGGGATGGCGGCTACGGCGTCGAAGATTAAAATCAGGCTAAAGGACAGCACATATTCCGGGTGCTCGGCGTAGTTTAGCGCCGCCGAAAGCCGGGTGTTAATCAGTAAGATCAGGGCGAAAAAAACCAGATTAGCCAGCAGCACGAATATCAGCGCGGTTGAATAGGCGACATCGCGGCCTGGGTGTTCACGGTCACGGAAGCGGAAATAGCCGGTTTCAAAACCGAACAGCAGCAGCACGGAAAAAAAACCGGCGTAGGCGTAAAATTCCGCCACCACGCCGTATTCTGCGGCGGTGAAATGGTAGGTGTACAGCGGCACTAACAGGTAATTGAGGAAGCGCCCGAAAATGCTGCTAAGGCCGTAAACTGCGGTTTGCGAGGCCAGTTTTTTGAGGATGCTCATTC
>JBLRXA010000042.1:6037-23677 GCA_047920955.1 Methylobacter sp.
TGCGTTATAAATCGGCATGGCGGCAATGCGGGCATCAATCTGCTTGACGATGTCCTGATAAACCGGGCTGTCGATGGATTCAAAACGCTGTTTAAAGTCGGCTTCGTTCATGTGTTCGGGTAGGTCTCTGGGGTCGGGCATAAAATCGCTGTAATCTTTTATTTTGGCCATCGCTTGCTGCATTCTGCGCGCATTTTCCGGCGATGAGGTCGCCATTTCGCCAAAACGCGTGCCTGCTTTGTCGGCGGCCAAATCGATAAAGCTAAAGCCGCTGCCGCTGTGGGCGTCGCTCAATTCTTTTTCTTCACCGACAATTTTGGCGGTTTGCTGGTTGACTGAGGCGGTCAGTGCGGCCGAGCCGATAAAATGCTGCGCCAAATCTTTGCGCTTGTACAAAAAAGCGGCGTATTGCTGGCCGTTAGCTGTTTCGGTCGCCGGTATCGCCAACAGTTTTTTGGTCTGGTCTTTGTTGACATAGTCGTTGATCGCAAAAATAGCCACCCTGTTTTCGTCAATGGCGGTGTCCAGCGTGGAACGCTGGTAGGCCAGTTCAAACAGCGGGCGCAATAAATCGGCCAATGACAAGCGCCAGGCCGGGTCATGTTTGGCGACAATATCGGCGAGTTTTTGCTGGTAAATGTTCAAGGTGGAGCTATCGCTGGTGTGCGCCAGAAATTTCCGCGCTTCTAGCAGCGTGTCCTTGTTCGGGTGGTAGGTGATGGTCAGTTTTTGCGTGTCGATGTTGACCGCCTTGATCGGACGCGTCGCCAGAATGAAATAGTCATTCAACGATGAATACCGAATCACGCTGTCGATGACAAAAGCGGCCAAGCGCGCCGGTAGCAAGAGTTTTCCGGCTTTAAACTTGGTGATGATAGGCAGGCCGTTGTCTTCGCTGTTGCCTAACCTGAAGCTGATATTCAAATATTTGCCCAGACTGTTGCCGGGTAAGGTCAGCGTGACCCTGAACCTTATTTTGTCGTCTTTCAGCTCGATCAGGGCGGCACTTTTGCTGTAGCGGTTTAGCAAATAATTGCCGGCAAGGTTGAGATCGGCTTCGGTCAGTTCAATAACGCCGATTTCGTCAGGTTTGGTTTTAGTGCCTTCATGCAGAATTTTTTTGGCTCTGAGCAGATCGTCTCGGCTCGGTGACCAGCCCACTTCAAGATCGGGCTGATCGCCTACACCAAAAAAAATCAGCAGCGCACAGGACAAAATTAGCGCAATGAAAGCATAGAACAGGAGATGTGAAAAAGTTTTCATCTGTTGCCGGTTAGGCAAATTCCAGTTTGAATCCGGCGGATCTTAAATAATCGGCTTCCTGGATTAAATCGGCGCGGGTTAAGGCGGCTTGCGCCAGCCAGTTGTCTGGGAACTGTAGGCGGATTTTTGTTTTTGCCAGCGTTATCTTAAAGTCGGGCAACTCATGTTCCTGGCGGTTGCGGTGCAGCAAGACCGATAGCCGCAAAATCACTGTCAGTTTGAGCGCGTCAACATCCCACGGGGCGGGCAATTCGTTAAAACGGGACGCGGAAAATTTGCGCCGGTGCGATTTGACAATGGTTGACAATAAAATCTGATCCTGCCGGGAAAAACCGGCAAAATCGCCATTTTCAATGACATAGGCACTGTGTTTGTGATATTGGCTGTGCGCGATATCGTGGCCGATTTCATGCAGGTCGGCGGCCCAGTTTAAAAACTGCACGACGTGTTCATGATTAGCGCCAAAAAAATGCTCACCCAACTGGCTTAAAATATAGCCAATCGTTTGTTTGATGCGGGCGGCATGGCTGTTATCGACATGGTAACGCTCGGCCAGTGCTTGCACGGTTGCCGAGCGGATATCGTCATCATAAAGGCGGCCGAGCAAATCATAAATCAGGCCTTCCCGGAGCGCGCCGTCGGACACGGTCATTTGCCCGATGCCCAGGCTTTTAAAGGTGGCGTAGACGATGGCGACGCCGCCTGGAAATACCGGCAGGCGCTCAGGGTCGAGTTCGGGCAGGTTCAGCTCATTAACATGATTGCACTGGTTGATATGGGACACCAGTTGTTCCAAGCCTTCGCGGGTGATGCCGTTGTTGCTCCAGTTTTTGGCCTCAAGCACTTTGGCAATCGAGCGCAAACTGCCGGATGCGCCGATGGCTTCATCCCAGTTGCTGCGCTGGAACTGTATTTGTACCGGCTCAAGGCGCTGTTCGGCGAATAAAGTCGCTTGGGCGAAGGCGCTTTTGGACAGTTTGCCGTCCTTAAAAAAAGCATTGCTGGCCTGCACACAGCCCATGCGCAGGCTTTCTTTGACACGGGGGGTGTCGCCGGAACCGATGATGTATTCGGTGCTGCCGCCGCCGATGTCCATGACCAAGCGCAAATTGGCGTTGCTGCCCAGGCTGTGGGCGACGCCCTGATAAATTAAGCGGGCTTCTTCGATGCCGGAAATGACGTGGATCGGGTGGTTTAAGGCTTTTTCCGCCTTGTCCAAAAACTGTTGCGAATTTTTGGCGGTACGCAAGGTGCTGGTGCCGACAATGCGCACGCTTTCCGGCGGAAAGTTGCGGATACGCTGGCCGAAGCGTTCCAGGCAGCCTAAAGCCCGTTCCTGGGTTTTAGCGTCGAGGTAATTCCTTTTGTCGAGGCCGGAGGCCAGTCTGACCATTTCTTTAAGGCGGTCGAGCGTTTGTAAATTGCCCTCGGTTAAACTGCAGACAATCATGTGAAAACTGTTAGACCCCAGGTCTACAGCGGCGACAATTTCGGGTGGTTTCTTTGGCACGCGTTATCCAGTTTGTTTGTTGGTCGTGTTAATATTAGATAAGGGTAAAGGTTCAAGGTTAAAGGTTCAAGGTGTTTTTTGAGGCTTTAACCTTGAACCTTACACCCGGATTCTTTCGCTTTGACCCAAAATCTTACAGATGAATGCTTTATCCCTGCGTAATCTCAAAAAAACTTATAACAATGGCTTTGTCGCCTTAAGAGGCATTGATCTTGAGGTCGAGGCTGGCGATTTTTTCGCCTTGTTAGGGCCGAATGGTGCCGGTAAATCAACCGCTATCGGCATTATTAGCTCGCTGGTCAATCCCAGTAGCGGCTCGGTCAGCATTTTCGGCCATGATTTAATCAGCGAACGCAATCAAGCCAAAAGTTGCATTGGTCTGGTGCCTCAGGAAGTCAATTTTAACCAGTTCGACACCGTCAAAAACATCCTGCTCAATCAGGCCGGTTATTACGGCACTCCGCGCAAACTGGCGCTACAACGCACCGAATATTGCCTCAAGCAAATGGATTTGTGGGACAAGCGCGACACTGTGTCCCGGCGTTTGTCCGGCGGCATGAAACGCCGGGTTATGATTGCCCGCGCACTGGTTCATGCGCCTAAGCTGTTGATACTTGACGAGCCGACTGCGGGCGTCGATATAGAAATACGCCGCTCGATGTGGCAAATGATGCAGGAAGTCAATCAGCAAGGCACTACCATTATTTTAACCACGCATTATCTGGAAGAGGCGGAAAGCCTGTGCCGCAATATCGCCATCATCAATCACGGCAAAATAATCGAACATTCGGATATGGCCGGTTTGCTGGCGCGGCTGCATGTCGAGCATTTTGTGCTGGATTTGGCGAAGCCGCTGAACGCCGCGCCGGTCATTGACGGTTGCCAAATTGAGCAAGTGGCAGGCAAAACGCTGAATGTGGCGGTGCCCAAAGGTTACGGGCTTAATAATTTGTTCAACCAATTAAGCGCACAGCATATCGACGTGATCAGCTTAAAAAACAAGACGAACCGACTGGAACAGTTATTTATGGATTTGATCGACTCAAACCCGGCAGGTGCCCAACAATGAATTACGCCATTGCCTTTAGAACGCTGCTGGTCAAGGAGATATTCCGCTTTATCCGCATTTGGCCGCAAACCTTGTTGCCGCCCGCCATCACCACGGCGCTGTATTTTTTGATTTTCGGCAAATTGATCGGCGCCCGCATTGGCGCCATCAGCGGCGCCAGTTATATGGACTATATCGTTCCCGGCATCATTTTGATGTCGGTGATTAGCCATTCCTACGCCAATGTAGTGTCGTCGTTTTACTCGACCAAATTTCAGCGCAATATCGAAGAACTGCTGGTCGCGCCGATGCCCAACTGGGTAATTTTGGTCGGTTATGTCAGCGGCGGCATTGTGCGCGGCTTGCTGGTCGGCGTGGTGGTGGCCTTAATCTCGTTGCTGTTTACTGATGCCGTGATTAACAATGTTGGCATTGCCTTGTCAATCGCACTACTGACCGCCACCGTGTTTTCGCTGGCCGGTTTTATCAATGCGATACTTGCGGAAAGTTTTGACGATATTTCGTTGATCCCGAACTTTGTGCTGACGCCGTTAAGCTACTTGGGCGGCGTGTTTTATTCCATCGATATGCTGCCCGACATTTGGCAAAACATTTCAAAGGGCAACCCCATTTTATACATGGTCAATGCCTTCCGTTACGGCCTGATTGGCGTGAGCGACATTGATATTCAACTGGCCTTCATGATTACCGGCGGCTTTATCATAACCTTGGCTTTGCTCAGCCTTTACCTGCTGCATAAAGGCGTTGGGATTAAGAATTGAGGGACGGTTTATTTTTTTCGTGGACAATTATTGAGGACTATTTTTTCAGGTAAGGTAATGTGTAAAAAGTATTCCACACTATTCTCACGATAGTTGGAGTCCAAAGCTGGCTTTGGATGTTCAAAGCTAGCTTTGAACTCCGACAGGGATAGCGGGTGTTATTTTTTTACGCGTTATCTAACAAGAACGATTGTTATGAAGATTTTAGCCAGCCGCTAATAAAACTTTCCACCAGCAAGATCACCTCTTTTTCCGTAGCGTCAAGGTTCGCCGTATCGGCTTTTTCGCTCAGCGACAGCAGACAAATGCCGTGAATTCCGCCCCAAAGTGTGCGCGCCGCCTGTGTGTGCTGCTCAGCTGATTTGTCCTGCGCAAGTTGTGCGAACTGTGCGGCTATCAAGCTGTGGATGACGTCTATTTGTTGTTGATACTTGTTAGAAAATTCGGTTTCCCCGGCAAAAATCATACGCCAGCCGTTAAAATTTTGGCAGGCGAAGGTTAAATAGGCACGGCTCAGCTCTGTTATCATCTGTTCCGGGGAATTGGCTGATACCTGTTGCAACTGTTCGCTAAGGCTGTCGAGGGTTTTTATTTTAATGTGGTCGGCCAAGTCGGCCATGTTGTCGAAAATCATATAAATGCTGCCGACCGTGTAGCCGATTTTCATGGCAATCTTGCGCACGGTTAACGCCGAATAACCTTGCTCAGTGATAATGTTTTCAGCGGCATCCAGGATCATTGTTTTGATTTCTTCCAGGCTGTGCTTGTTTCGTCTTGCCATGAGGGTTGCCTTGATGTGTGGAAATAATGTCTATCGTTCTGCTGGAATAGCGGTTGGGGGACTGATGAAACTATCTGCGCAATTGTTTGCCGTGTTGTCGATAGCGTTCGCCAGTGCTTGTGCGGTGCAGGTGACGCCGCCACGGCAACTGTTTGAACCGGTGCCGGTGTTCTTGCTGGATCATGGCCATCATGCCAGCCTGGTGCTGGTTGGCGAGGGCGGCGGATTGGTCCGCTATTCCTACGGCGATTGGGACTATTATGCCTTGGGTCGCACTGGGCTGGCTACCGGCTTCAATGCCTTATTCAAAAGCACCCGCGCCGCGCTTGGCCGCCGCGAATTGCCGGAGCCGCAAACTGCGGCGAATGTGCGAGGGCAACTACGCATCGGGATCGAACAGCTGTTCGAGTTGTCTGTGGAAGCGGCAGCGGCAAAGGGGCTGCGTGACCGCTTGGATACGTTGTTCCAAACGGCGTTGGCGGCGCGGGTTTACAACGCCGCCATGGATATGGAATTTGTGCCGCATCCTCAACCTTATACGCTGGCGCACAATTCCAATTTGATGGTAGCACAGTGGCTCGAAGCCTTGGGCTGTCGGGTGCAGGGCAGGGCGATCATGTCGAACTGGCGGGTCGTTGGCGATTAGCCCTTGTTTAGGCAAGCCGTTTACAGGCCGGGATTGGATTTCCTGCTAAAATAGTCAACTTCTTCACCGACCCCGCAGTTAATTTTATGATGAATTCTCCGCTTGATGATTTAACCTTCGACAACCGCTTTATACGCGAACTGCCTGCCGATCCCGAAACAAGCAACCAGCGCCGCCAGGTCTTCGCGGCTTGTTATTCGTCAGTAGCGCCGACGCCTGTTGCCAAGCCGCAATTGGTTGCTTATGCCCGCGAAGTTGCCGAGTTACTGGATTTGAGCGAGGACGCCTGCCAATCCGCCGATTTTACTCAAGTATTTGTCGGCAACCGTTTATTACCCGGTATGTCGTCTTATGCAACTTGTTACGGCGGGCATCAGTTCGGCAACTGGGCGGGGCAGCTCGGTGATGGCCGCGCCATTAATCTGGGCGAAGTGGTCAACCGGCGCGGCGAACATTGGATGCTGCAGCTTAAAGGCGCCGGCGAAACGCCGTACTCAAGAAATGCCGACGGCTTGGCTGTGTTGCGCTCCTCGGTGCGCGAATTTTTGTGCAGCGAAGCCATGTATCATCTGGGCGTGCCGACCACGCGTGCGTTGAGCCTGATATTAACCGGCGAAGAGGTTATCCGCGACATGTTTTACAGCGGTAACCCACAACCCGAACCGGGTGCCGTGGTATGCCGGGTTGCGCCGTCGTTCACCCGTTTCGGCAGTTTTCAGATTTTTGCCGCCAGAGGCGACATCGGGCTGCTGAAAAAGCTGCTGGATTACACTGTCCGCACCGATTTCCCGCATTTGGGCGAGCCGTCACTTGATGTTTATCTGGCTTGGTTTGAAGAAGTTTGCCGCAGAACTGCAGAGATGATTGTGCATTGGCAGCGGGTTGGTTTTGTCCATGGTGTGATGAATACCGACAATATGTCGATACTCGGTCTCACCATCGACTACGGCCCTTACGGCTGGCTGGAAAATTACGATCCCAACTGGACGCCCAACACCACCGATGCAGCCGACCGCCGCTATCGTTTCGGCAGCCAGCCGCAAATCGCATTTTGGAATCTGGGGCAACTGGCCAATGCGATTTATCCGTTGATAGAACAGGTCGAACCGCTGCAACAGGCGATTGATGCCTATAAAGACACCTTTGAACAAGGCTGGCAAAATATGGTCGCCGCCAAACTGGGGCTGGGCAGCTATGATGCGGCGACTGATGACGCATTAAATACCGAATTGTTGATTTTGTTGCAATTAGTGGAAACCGACATGACGCTTTTTTATCGCCAACTGGCGTTGTTGGTTATGGATGTTCAGCAAAGCGACGAAACTCTGATGGCGCCGTTGCTGGAAGCTTATTATGTGCCGGAGCAAATCACCGCCGACTACAAAGCGCGTCTTTGCAACTGGCTTAGGTCGTATATAAAAAGGGTGCAAAATGCCGACCTAGACGATGCTGAGCGAATCAAAACCATGAATGCCGCCAATCCTAAATATGTGTTACGCAATTATCTGGCGCAACTGGCGATAGACAAGGCGGAACAGGGCGATTTTTCGTTGGTGAATGAGTTGCTGGACGTGTTGCGCTATCCTTACGATGAGCAATCTGGCAAAGAACAATTCGCCTTAAAACGCCCGGACTGGGCAAGGCAAAGGCCGGGCTGTTCGATGTTGTCATGCAGTTCTTGAAAAACAGTTTTTATTCTGCCCCTTGTTGCCTTATTGCGGCCAGTTGCAGTTTTAGGCTCATGGCTGATTCAAGGTCAGGCGTTGTTTGTAAAATATGTTCAAGCATCAATTCGGCGGCTTCATATACCTTGATGTCAATATACAGCGAAGCCAGTTTTAGCTTGCTTAAGGTATCTTCCGGAAAAAAATTGATGTAAGCATTATAACTGTCGATAGCCAGCAGATGGTCGCCGGTGATGCGTGCCAGTTCCGCCTGATAGGGCAGGTAAGCTGGAGACAGCTGGGACAGGCACTCCAAGGCCAGCAAGGTGTTTTGTTGGTCGTGCCGGTCAAGACTGATGCCGGCAATCTGCAGCAACGCCTCTTCGATCAGCGGGCATTGTTCAAGATCAAGGATTTGGTTGTAATACATCAGCGCGCTTTCGCTATCGTTTTCCAACTCGGCAAGATAACCCTCAATCAACAACAGATAGGGTTCTTTGTCGTCGTGTTTGTGGTCGCCAATGAAGCCGGATTTAAGGTTTATTAACTCATCGGTTTTTTTGTGTTTGAACAGTATTTTTATTTTGCTTTTTAGCAATGGCAAGGTCGAACTTCTTGCTACTTCGGCTTTGAAAGCGGTGTCTTGTTGGCTTAGGACTTGATTATATTTGTCCTGCATGGCTGTCAACGCCAAGGCGGTTTGTTCCGAAATAGGCGCTTGGGGATGTTTTTGCAACCATAATGCAGCACGGCGATAGCTTTTATCCTGATCCCATTGCGCCAGTAACAGGGCAAAATCGGGTTCGGCTTTAAGTTCCTCTTGCCGGGTTTTGGTACGGGCTATAGCAGATTCAATCAGCTTTGATAATTTGCCGGTGCCTGATTGATAGGCCTGATAATAAATGTTGCCGAGTTTTTTTGCTTTTTCTGCATCCCAGTCGTCGGCGTCATGCGGTGAGGTGATTTTTATAAACTGGCGTACACCAAATCTTTTCACCAGTTTGCTGTGTTTCCGATATTTTCTCTTGAGCTGTTTTTCAATGCTATCCAACTCGCGTTTGTCTTTGTAGTTTTCGATCCTGCCGTCTGCGCTGTACATGCGCTCGTTGATGTCGAGTGCTTTTTTGGCTAGTTTGGCGATAGCCTTGATTTGAAAATCGGCTTTTTCCAGTTCGGTAATAACGGCTTGGTAGTGGGCTTGCAAGAGTGCGTCAGTCAGTTTCGGTATACGTTGTTTTATGCTGTCGAGGTCTTCGCCCTGAATATCCGGCAGACTCATTTCTGCGCAGGGGATGTGGCTGATATGCTCGACTTTGGCGGCTGTAGGCGCAAGGTTGATGATTTCGCAGCGGTCACTGCTGATGTGTTTTGCCAGTTCTGTCAATGTTAGTATCGCGGCGTAATAGCCGGGGCTTGTAGGTCTGTATTCACCGCTATAGGTTTCGACCTGCAACAGTGTGGGATCATACGTTGGTCCGGTTAATTGTTCGTCGCTACCTAATGCGTGGGTAATGCCTTCTTTGGTGAAACACTGGTCAAAACCGGCCAACAGGATTTTGCTAAAGCCAAAATAATGCGCTATGGAAAATGCCGAGTGGGTGACGGTAGGGCCTGTGCCGTGCATATTGGCAATATTGAGATCGGATTGCCAGGGTAGCCTTGTGCCCAAATAGAGGCTTTGTCCATGCCATTGGTTAATTAATGCTGGTTGTACATGGTATGAATTTATAAAAACAGCGCGGCTACTGAATAAAAACATTTCCCGGCTGACATCTATATTTTCTTCCAGAGGGTCAACTGAGAATACAAAATCGGGTTCAATCCCGGCACTGATAAGTTGCCTGGAAATTCGCGAGACGGAAAAAACCACTAGCTTGTGCCGGTTCTCCAGTAGCCATGGAAATACGCTTGTTAATGACGGCGCGCCGCCAAGGATAATGACGGTTTTGTTTTGATAGGTATTTTCTAGGCACGTTACTGGGAAAATATTGTCGGCAATATTTTCTATTTGGCGGGTGATAAAGAGTTCACAGCCGAGAGTGATGTTGTAGCGAAAGTGTATTGTGCGCAACGCTTCATTAATCTGCCAGCTTAGCTCCGAATACTCGTCAAGAACAGCTTGCTGGGCGCAGATCGCATTAAATGATTTTATATTATTAATATAAGAGTATTCGTGTATCTTAAATCCTTTTGCTTCCTCTTCCCACTGCTCGAAAGTCGTGCAAACGATTTCCGAAGGCAGGTCGTCAAGCAATTGGTGATGCTGCAGTTGTTCCATCACTTGTTCAGGCTCAATAAAAATATAGCGCGCACCCGACGGGATACCCTGTTGTTGCACATATTTTGGTAACAGACCGGAGTCGGTGCCAATGATAATGTTAAGGGAATCTTCCTCCAGCAAATGCTTGCTAAACTCGGCATTGAAAACAGCGTGGGCACCAACTTTATCAAAATGACCGCGATTAATATTGTATAAATAGCGCTCGCCGAACGCGTTGGTTTTTAAGATGCCGGTCGTCGATAGCTGAGTAAGGGGGGTTGACGTCATAATAAACCATACTAAGTGAGCAAAAAAATACACAGCCAGACGGTGGATGTGTCTGGCTGTGTTGATAAAATAATCACAGTGTAGACATTATTGCAGTTATTGCAGTAATTGCATAACCGATTGCTTAGATTGGTTGGCCTGCGCCAGCATTGCGGTACCCGCTTGTTGCAGTATTTGCCCTCGGCTCAAGTTAGCGGTTTCTGCGGCAAAGTCAGTATCGGTAATCCGTGAGCGAGCCGCCGATTGGTTCTCGATAGAGGATTGCAGGTTAGCTATGGTGGTGGTAAAGCGACTTTGGACAGCGCCCAACTTAGCCCTTGAATTATCGATGCTGGCTATAGCGGCATCTAGGGAGGTAATCGCACCGAGTATGTTAGCTACTGTTGCACCACTGCCTATACTCGCGATAGTAACACTTGTTATGGCGAATGATAAGTCGTTAATTTCAATTGATATTTGATTGTCTGTGGAGGTGTTGGCACCAACCTGAAGAGCTACGCCACCTGACAAATCGCCATTAAGGATTTTTTTGCCGTTAAAATTGGTGTTTTGGATAATTCGGGTCAGCTCAAGGTTCAACTGCTGGAATTCTGTCTGCATCTTTTCCCTGTCGCCTGTGGTCACGCCGCCATCGTTAGCCGATTGCACGGCCAGGTCGCGCATCCGTTGCATGGTGTCTGTCAATGCGCCCATTGCTGCTTCAGCCGTTTGCGCCATGGAAATGCCATCATTGGCATTTCTCGCGGCAACGGTCATGCCGCGAATCTGCGACGTCATCCGGTTGCCGATTGCCAAGCCCGCCGCGTCATCTTTGGCTGAGTTAATGCGCAAACCTGAAGATAAGCGCTCCATAGTGGTCGAAAGGTTATTGTTAGTCTTGTTTAATTGGCGTTGACTGTTGATCGATGCAATGTTTGTGTTAATGACCATGCCGCTCATTGTTGCTCTCCTGGTAGAAAAAATAAATTGTAACTGTCCATATTTGATAAGCTATTTTTGTGCCAACAATTAATTATCATTTAACCAATTGAATTTAATTAAATTAATTTTTTTCTTTATGGGTGAGTCGGTTTTTTGACTCATTAGGCTGTTGGGGGTTTTGGTTAAGTGGCAATTTTTTGCCGCCAGAATATGGTTTTTTGCAGGCAGCCGCGAGAGGTGTCGAAGACATGGCAAACAAGTGGGCGGTGGGTGTTATTTTTTTGCACGTTACTTTAGGAATGAAAATTCCTTAATGCGGGGCAGATTTTTGCATTTTTGTCCTGCTTTAAATGGTGAAAAATAAATGACATTTTTTCAGGAAATCGCCTAAATATTTGCGGTTTATGTGATTGATATCATGGATTTCTTCACTGTGTTTAATAAAAAGCGGCAAAATGCCGATAGCAGTTGGGTGTATAATGATATGCGCACCTAAGAAGTCATCTTGATGGGCCGGTTCATGCGATAGTGGGAAGGCTTGTAATGCGTAGTGCGTAAAGATGTCTAATATTAAATGTCAAATTGAGGAGTTAAATTATGATTGGTTCTATAGGTAACGATGCGCCAGGTTTAGCAACTGCATTGATGAAACAAAAAACATCAGAAGAGCAACTGGCGGTGACGGTGGTAAAAAAATCACAGGATATTGAAAAGGCGCAAGGCGAGGCGGCGGTTAAGTTGGTTGAAGCTGCCGCACCAGGCAGGATTGACACCTATGCTTAAGTTGTCGTGCAAAAGTCTTTTAACATTTGTCTAGTCACCATGAAGAGCATGAAGGATATGAAGTGATTATTTTCTTCATTTTGTTAGAAAACTGGGGCTATCAGCTTAAGGTAACGTGCAAAAAATGGCTTCCCATTCAAAGCGGGACACAAAAATAGCTAAAGCTATTTTACTCCAGCATGGTTAATAACACTGGGGCCCAATAGCTTTAGCTATTGGTAATTCACTGTCCCGTCTTAAATTTGGTAGCCAAAAAAACACCCCCCCGCTGCCCCTGTCGGAGTTCAAAGCTGGCTTTGAACAGCCAAAGCCAGTCCAACTATCGTGGGCATAGTGTGGAATAATTTTTGACTGTCGCCTCACACGGGACAGCCTTGACAGGCCTACTTCGGTATTTTTGTCCCGCTTTAAAATTAAGAAGCCGTTGTTTGCAATTTGTCTAAATAGTGTTGTTACAGCGGTTTCAATATCGATTAGTTAGACAATGGAGTACAAAACCTAGGTTTGCACTCCACATCTTGCTCTGATGAATGTTATTAAGGCAATCTGAAAACGCTGTAACTCTTACCCTGCCTAGTGCAGGGTTTTTTATGTAAGGCTTTGAATAATGACAATAAAAAAGTCCGGGCGCAATGATGCGTGTCCTTGCGGCAGCGGTAAAAAATATAAGAAATGTTGCCAGTCCACTGCAAGCATAGCGCGGGTGCATCAACTGTCCCCTGAAACGCTAGGTAGTTTGCAGCAAGCGTTGGCTTTGCATCGGGCGGGTCAATTTTCCGACGCCGAAGCGAGGTATAAAAAAATTCTTGGCGTAGCGCCGGATAATCCCGATGCGTTGCATTATTTAGGATTGGTTTATTATCAGACCGGCGACAGCGCAACGGCGGTTACGCTGATAGCTAAAGCGGTGGCCTTATCGCCTACGCACTTAATGCACAGTCATTTAGGCGCGGCATTACAGGCGCAAGGACAGCATGATTTGGCGATAGAGAGTTATCGTGCGGCTATTGCGCTGCAAGCGGATTATGCTGAAGCCTATAACAATCTTGGCGCGGCGTTACAGGAGCAGGGCAGGTTAGCCGAGGCGACTCAAGCCTTCCAGCAGGCTTTGGCGTTGAACCCTAACTTTGCCAGCGCGCAAAATAATTTGGGCAATACGCTGTTGGCACAAGGCAATTTAAAGGCGGCTATTGCCTGTTACTACGCTTCGTTAAAATTGGACGCAGGGAATTTAAGTACGCACAGTAATTTATTGTTAGCTTTAAGTTATTATGCTGACTGTGCGCCGCAAGGCTATCTTGATGAAGCGCGGGTGTACGGCAGTAAGGTTTTGGCCAGAGCGCAGCCTTATCGCTTTTGGCCTGGTTTTTCTGCTCAGCGTAGCGTACACAAGTTACGCGTCGGTTTTGTCTCGGGTGACTTTAAAATCCATCCGGTCGGTTATTTTTTGGAAAGCATTTTGCAGCACATTAATCCCGAACAGTTAGAGTTAGTTGCCTATGCGGCGCAATATCACGAAGATGAGCTGACGGCGCGCATCAAACCCTATTTCAAACGCTGGCATACGATTACCGGTTTAGATGATGCGGCGGTTGCGCAGCTCATTTATGCCGACGGCATTGATATTTTGGTGGATTTGGCCGGACATACGGCAAAGAACCGTTTGGCGGTTTTTGCCTGGCAGGCAGCGCCAGTACAAGTAAGTTGGTTGGGTTTTTTCGCCAGTACCGGCGTACCGGGAATAGATTTCCTGTTGACGGATGCAGTGTCGGTGCCTGTTACACAAGGCGATTATTTTAGCGAGCGGTTGTGGTATTTGCCCGAAACGCGCCTATGTTTTACGCCGCCTGACTGCGATTTAACGCCCGACGTGTTACCCGCTGAGCGTAATCATTACATTACTTTTGCCTGTTTCCAGAATTTATCCAAAATTAATGATGCTGTCATTAAAGTCTGGGGAGACATCTTTCAGGCGTTACCGACAGCTAAGCTGATCTTGAGAAACAAGCAGATGTCATGTTTGGCGGAGCGTGATGCGTTACAGCAACGCTTGACTGCAGTGGGCATTGCCGCAGACCGGGTGGTAATCGGTGGCTTACTGGCGCGTGAGGCGTATCTGGCGTCTTATAACGATGTTGATATTATGCTGGATACCTTCCCCTATCCGGGCGGCACCACAACTTGCGAAGCGCTATGGATGGGCGTCCCTACGCTGACGCTTGCTGGCGATACATTATTGGCGCGTCAGGGAATGAGCATGTTGACCTGTGTTGGCTTGCAGGCCTGGGTTGCGAGCGATGAACATGATTATGTCGATAAGGCGATTGGCTATTCAGCCGATTTGGAAAAGCTCGCGGTGTTAAGAAAAAATTTAAGGGCGCAATCGCTGGAAACCGCCTTGTTTGATGCATCCCGTTTTGCCAGGCAGTTCGAGCAAGCAATGCAAGCTATGTGGCAGCAAAAATTATCTGAGGAACAGCAGGGCGGGTAGTCGGTTTTATTGTTACTCGATGTTCAAGTTTTTAATAAGGTGTTGATTTTCAATTGAGCATAGAAAAATCTAATTTCTTGAAAATCAATGCCTTAGATTTTTTGATATTTGAAAAATTGTAAAACCACCCCAAAAAATCTGATTTCATGATTTTATAACCTACTGTTTTTAAATGACTATATAAAAACTTGAACATCGAGTGTTAAGTAAGGCGTATAAATTAATTTGAGGCAGTTAATTCAAAATTGCTAAAGAAAAGGGTGTGCAGTTATCATTGGGAATATTCTAGTTGATACCGATAAATAAGGGCACATGATGTTTAATGATAAATCCATTTTAATCACCGGGGGGACGGGGTCTTTCGGTCAGCATTTCACCAAGACTATTCTTGCGGGTTACCAACCTAAAAAACTGGTTATTTATTCGCGTGATGAGCTGAAACAATTTGAAATGCAACAACAATTTAACGCCCCCTGTATGCGTTATTTTATCGGTGATGTGCGCGACCAAGACCGTTTGAAACGGGCGTTGGAAGGTATTGACATTGTCATTCATGCGGCGGCGCTCAAACAAGTGCCTGCCGCCGAGTACAATCCCTTTGAGTGCATTAAAACTAACGTGTTGGGGGCGCAAAACTTGATTGAAGCCTGCTTGGAGACTGACGTTAAGCGGGTGGTTGCCCTGTCTACAGACAAGGCGGCGGCGCCGATTAATTTATACGGTGCGACTAAACTGTGTTCGGACAAGCTGTTTGTCGCCGCCAATAATATCAAGGGGGCGCGCGATATCCGCTTTAGCGTTGTCCGTTACGGCAACGTGATGGGTAGTCGCGGTTCGGTGATACCGTTTTTTCTCGAACAGCGCAAAACCGGCATGTTGCCGATTACCGATCCGGCGATGACGCGCTTTAATATTAGTCTACAAGACGGGGTCAATATGGTGTTATGGGCGCTTGAGAATGCCTGGGGCGGCGAGGTGCTGGTGCCGAAAATCCCTTCTTATCATATTACCGATGTCGCTACAGCGATTGGGCCTGAGTGCGAGCAGCGAATAATAGGTTTGCGTGCGGGCGAGAAGATACACGAAGAAATGATCACAGCCAGTGACAGTTTCAATACCGTCGATCTGGGGCTTTATTATGCAATTTTGCCGGTAGGTGGGCATTATTCCATTGACGAGTATTGTGCCGGAACCGTTGCAAAACCTGTGGTTCCCGGATTTAGTTACAACAGCGGCAGTAACGAACACTTTTTGACGGTGGATGAATTGCGCGGTTTAGTGCAAAACAAATGATTCCTTACGGTCGCCAAAGCATTAACGAAGCGGACATCCAAGCCGTCGTTGACGTATTGCGTTCGGATTTTCTGACGCAAGGGCTGGCAGTGCCTGCTTTTGAAAAGGCAGTGGCAGATTATTGCGGCGCACGCTATGCCTGTGCCGTTAACAGTGCCACCTCGGCCTTGCACCTGGCCTGCTTGGCGCTGGGCGTCGGCAAAGGCGATAGGGTTTGGACTAGCCCCATTACCTTCGTTGCCAGTGCCAATTGCGCCTTGTATTGCGGCGCTGATATTGATTTTGTCGACATTGATCCGCGCACTTACACGATCAGTACCGAAAAATTGGCGGAAAAATTGGCACAGGCCGAACATAGCGGGCAGTTGCCCAAAGTGGTCATTCCGGTGCATTTATGCGGCCAGTCTTGCGATATGGCAGGCATTTATGCCTTAAGCCAACGCTATGGTTTCAACATCATCGAAGATGCCGCCCACGCTATCGGCGGTCAATACCAAAACCAAGCTATTGGCAATGGCCGCTACAGCGACATCACCGTATTCAGTTTTCATCCGGTCAAAATCATCACCACCGGCGAAGGCGGCATGGCCGTGACCAATAACGCCGGGCTGGCGGACAAAATGGCTTTGCTGCGCAGCCACGGCATTACCCGCGATAGCACACAGATGACACATGCCCCCGATGGCGCTTGGTATTATCAGCAGCTTGAGCTTGGCTTTAATTACCGGATGACCGATTTGCAAGCCGCGCTGGGGCTAAGCCAAATGAACCGGCTCGATGAGTTTGTCAGTCAACGCCATGCGCTTAGCCAACGTTATGACACCTTGTTGGCCGATTTTCCGCTGACGCGGCCCTGGCAACATCCGGACAACTATTCCGGCTTGCATTTGTATGTGATTCGCCTACATTTGGAGCAGATCGGTAAAACACAGTGGCAGGTATTCGATGCAATGCGGGCCGCTGATATAGCGGTAAACGTGCATTATATCCCGGTTTACCTGCAGCCTTATTACCGGCGGCTGGGCTTTGAACCGGGTTATTGCACGGAAGCAGAACGCTATTATGCCGAAGCGGTCAGTCTGCCCCTGTATGCCGACCTGACACTGGCGGATCAAGATTTTGTGGTCGCCACATTACAACACGCATTAATGTGATGAAAATAGCCATTATTCCCGCACGGGGCGGCAGTAAACGCATCCCGCGCAAAAATATCAAACTTTTTTCCGGTAAGCCGATGATTGCTTGGGCGATTGGGGCAGCCAAGGCCTCCGGGTTGTTCGAGCATATTGTCGTCTCCACCGATGATGCCGAAATTTCAGAGTTGGCAACGGCGTGGGGTGCGGAAGTTCCTTTTGTAAGACCGGCAGAACTGGCGGACGATTACACGCCCACCGTCCCCGTGGTTGCCCATGCTATTGGCGCTTGCCAAGCATTGGGCTGGCCGGTCAATCAGGTCTGCTGCATTTATCCCGCCGTACCGTTTATGCAGAGTGCCGATCTTATCGCAGCCCTGCACAGACTGGAGGGCTGCGATGCCGATTATGTCTTCCCGATTGCCGCCTACCCTTCCGCTATCCAGCGCGCATTACGCCAATTGCCGAATGGCCTAATGGAGCCGTTTTACAGCCAATATGTATCGACCCGAACCCAAGACCTTGAACCGGCCTATTACGATGCAGGGCAGTTTTATTGGGGGTGGACACAAGCCTGGCTGGCGGGGAAAAATATTCATCAGCATGGCGCCGGTTTGGAAATTCCTAGCTGGCGCGTGGTGGACATTGATAATACGGAAGATTGGCAGCGGGCCGAATTGATGCTTGCGGCAATTAATGGTGCGCAATCAATACAACATTTATAAACTGGAGATCACAATGACATTTAAAACCGAACAGGAAGCCTTTTGGGCTGGC
>JBLRXA010000043.1:0-23636 GCA_047920955.1 Methylobacter sp.
GGGCGGGTATTGAACAAAATCGACAAGACGCCGGAGTCGGCTATTGCCTGGTTGCTGGTTGAAGTCGTGTCGCACCAGGGCGACGGCTTATTTACCAATGTCCGCTTTATTAACCGGGTCAATACCCAGGGCGGTTTGCCGCCTGCATCAGTTTGCAATGGCAATCATTTGGGCAGCGAAAAACGGGTCGCCTACACGGCGGATTATATTTTTTACGCCCACTAGCGGCTAACGCTTTCGCCGTTGCACCGTTTGCGGATCGACTGTGATCTGGCGGTAAATTTCCACCCTATCGCCGTCTTTTACCGCCGTATCGAGCGCGGCGATTTTGCCGAATATGCCCACTTTTTGGCTGGCAAGGTTTATCTCGGGATACAGTTTCAACACGCCGGACAGCTTAATGGTTTCTTCGATGGTGCTGCTGTCCGGCACTTCCAAACGCATCCACAATTGTCTGTCCGATTCTGCGTAACAAACGCCGACGTTCATGCTTCCTCCTCGGTAATCACGGGGGTTAATACGGCTACCGGCACTTTTTTCGCGGCGATTTTTTGGTCGACCAGGCGTTTACCGACGATCAAAAAAGCCAGCATGATGAAGCCGCCGGGCGGCAATGCCATTAATAAAAAGCCTTTGTAATGGGGGATAACGGTGACTTCCAAAAACCTGAACGACTCGCCCAGCAACACTGAGGCATTGGCGAACAGTGTGCCCGATGCGCTGATTTCTCTGGCCGCGCCGAGTACAACCAGAACGAAGGTGAAGCCTAAGCCCATCGTCAAGCCGTCCCACAGTGCCTGTTTGACCGGCTGCTTGGAGGCAAAAGATTCGGCGCGGCCTAATAAGGCGCAGTTGGTGACGATCAAGGCAATGAACAGGCCTAGCACTTTGTACAATTCGTGCGCAAAGGCATTCATTAAAATATCGACCAACGTCACCAGCGTGGCAATCAGCAGCACGAAAATCGGGATGCGGATTTCACTGGGGATTAAATGCCGCGCCACTGAAATAAGGCCATTGGAAGCAATAATCACCACCAGCGTCGCAAGTCCCATGCCCAAGCCATTAGTTGCTGTGCCGGTTACGGCCAGTAACGGACACAGCGCCAAGTTTTGCCCGAACACGATGTTGTTGTTCCATAAGCCGTCGGCGGCGATTTTGCGGTAGGTCTCTGATAAAAACATGGCCGTATCCTCAAGGATTGATTAGCTGGGCTTTATTGGCTTTGAATAACTGCAAGCCGCGATAAATCGCCTGCACCGACTTGCGCGGGGTGATGGTCGCACCGGCGAATTGGTCGAATTCGCCGCCGTCTTTTTTAACCGCCCATTGCTGTTTGCTCAGATTTTCCAGTGAGCGGCCAACAAAGTTCAATATCCAATCCGACTTGGCGACTTCGATTTTATCGCCTAGCCCCGGCGTTTCCTTGTGGCTAAGCACGCGCACACCCAGAATATTGCCGTCGCGGTCTATGCCCATAATCATATTGATCGCGCCGGAATAGCCATCTGGCGCGGTCAATTTAAAACATACGGCGCTGACCTTACCTGCTTTCTTGGCGATATAAACCGTGGTTTCGTTCGTGCCGATATTGTAGTCGGCGGACGGAATGGTCTTGGTGTCTTTCAGCATGTCGTTGTCATAAAGGGCGACCGGCACCACTTCTTCTAGCGATTTTTTTAAGTCTTCATCGAGCCGTTGCTGGATCGTGCCTGCCGTGCTGTAACTGGTTACACCCAGCAGCACACTGGCAAGCAAGGCGAAGCCCGCCAAAATCCCCGCTTGAAATCCCAGCGTGGTTCTGAGTTCGGCTAAATTTATGGCGTTCAATCGCTTGTTCATGGATTTTATGCTCTCTGGATTAAGTTTTCTGGCTTACAAGTATTTACGCTTTCGGTATCTCAAGCGGCTTGCCTTTACGGTCGCGTCCGTAAATCCGGGGTTTAATATAATGGTCAATCAATGGCGTTGCTGCGTTCATCAACAGCACGGCAAAACCCGCGCCTTCGGGATATGCGCCCCAGGTGCGGATAACAAATATCAGTAAGCCACAGCCCGCGCCGAATACCAGTTGTCCAGTCGGCGTATTCGGAGAGGTGACATAATCGGTGGCGATGAAAAACGCCACGCACATCAGCGCACCGGAACTCAAATGCAGCAGCGGACTGACGTAATGCTCGCTGTCGATGCCATGAAAAATCCCGGCCAATAACGCAACGGTGAGCAATAAAGCCAGCGGAATTTGCCACTGAATAACTTTTTGTTGCAGCAGCCACAAGCCGCCCAAGCCTAGCAACAGCGAAGAGGTTTCACCCAAACTACCGCGCGTCCAACCGATCAGGTTAAGAACATCGGAATGGTCTTTGAGGATGTCGGTCAACACACGGTTCTGGGAAAATTCGGTTTTAACAAAACCCAATGTCGTCGCGCCGGTGCTGGCATCGATATTCGCCAAGCCTAAAAAAGTAATGCGCAAACCTTCGCCAAAATCGGGGCTGGACGACAAGACCAACGGCGACACATTCGCCCAGGTGGTCATTTCGATGGGGAAGGAAATCAGCAGTGCGACCCGTGCCAGCATGGCCGGATTGAACAGGTTTTGCCCCAGACCGCCGTAAACTTGTTTGCCCAAAATAATCGCCAGAGCGGAACCGACCACGCCTATCCACCACGGTGCCCACGGCGGCAACGTCATCGCCAGTAGCCAGCCGGTCAACAGCGCAGAGCCGTCCATAATGACCGGACTAACCGCCTTGCCCCGAAGACGTACACAGAGCGCCTCAAAAAAAAGTGCCGATAACAGGGTAATAATAAATAAATTAATCGCAGGCCAGCCGAAACAAAACAGCCCGAATCCGGTGGCCGGCGTCAGCGCCAGCATGACTTGCCACATAATGCGCCGGACGCTAGTTTTAGCGCCGACATGGGCGCCGCTGTTGGCTTTCATGTAAGTGATCATGCCAATGTCTCCTGCTCGGCTTTGAGCCGTTCGCGTTCCGCTTTGGCCGCAATTCGTGCTAGCTCGTCTTCGCGTTGTTGTTGGGCGATGCGTTCCATGCGCTCATTACGCGCATCCATCAGGCGTTTGGTTTGTTCGGATTTATGTTGCGCCTGTTGTCTGGCCATGACTTCGCCGGAGGCATATTTAAAATACTGCACTAAGGGGATATTCGACGGGCAGGTATAAGAGCAGCAGCCGCAGCTGATGCAGTCTTTTAGACCTAAATCCACCGCCGTATCCAGCTGGTTAATGCGGATATTGTTGGCCATATCCAACGGCCGAAGTCCAGCAGGGCAAACGCTGACGCAGCTGGCGCAACGGATGCAGGGTTGTTCGTCGGTATTTTTAAGTTCGGCTTGGCTTAGCGCCAGAATGCCGCTAGTGCCTTTGACGGTAGGAAGGCCGGTATGTGGCAGCGAATCGCCCATCATCGGCCCGCCCATAATAATGCGCGCGGTGTCTTCCGCATTGACCCCGCAAAAGTCGAACAGTTCGGAGATTAAGGTACCAAAAGGCACTTCCACATTCATTGGGCGTTTGACTGCGCCGCCTGCGACCGTGACTACACGGCTAAGCAACGGCTGGCCGTAGCGGATGGCTTTATGCACGGCATAAGCGGTGCCGACATTATGGATGGTCACGCCGATTTCTGAAGAACGGCTGCCAACCGGGACTTCCTTACCGGTGACATAACGGATTAACTGCCTGTCCCAACCCATCGGGTAGCGGGTGGGGATTTGTATGACTTCAATCGACGCATAAGGTTTTGCCGCATCCCGCATGGCACTGTATGCCGCCGCCTTGTTGTCTTCTATCGCCACCACCGCACGTTCGCTGTCCATGCCGCGCAGCATCAGACGTACACCGTCGATAATCTGTTCGGCGCGTTCCTGCATCAAGCGGTCGTCGCAGCTTAGATAAGGTTCGCATTCCGCGCCATTGATAATCAGCGTATCGATACGGTTTTCGCGCCCCATATTGAGCTTGACCACCGTAGGGAAGGTTGCGCCGCCCAAGCCGACGATGCCCGCCGCGCCAACGCGCAAACTGATTTCTTCAGGGTCTAATTGGAACGGGTCATCGATAGCTTGTGTTTTTATCCATTCGTCCAAGCCGTCGGTTTCCAGCACGATGGTGCGGATCGGCAAAGCAGACGGATGCGGCGCAGGGTAATCGTTCACATCAAGGATAATGCCCGAACTCGGTGCATGGACGGGTGCTGAAATCAGCCCTTGGCTATGTGCTAACAGCTGGCCTTTAAGCACCTTTTCGCCGACTTTAATCACCGGTTCTGCAGGTTTGCCCACATGCTGTTGCAGCGGGATATACAGTTTTTTCGGCAGCGGAAAATTAGCGGCTATGGGCAGTGCGGTGGTCTCCGATTTATGCGGCTGAGGATGGACGCCGCCCCGGATACGCAGTTTTTTAAATACAGTTAACATACGGCATTGCTCCCTGTCCCCAAGGCTTGCGCGGGAACATTCAAAGGCTTGGCCCAGCGCCAGTTGCGCAAGGTCACTTCAACCGGGTGCATTTGCAGGCATTCGGTCGGACAGACATCGACGCATTTCTTGCAGGCGATACAGGCATCGGCAACCACCGCGTGAATTTGCTTGGGTGCGCCGACAATGGCGTCGGTAGGGCAGACTTTAAAACAGCGGGTGCAGCCGGTGCAGGTATCTTCACTGACGCGGGCAACCAGCAGTTCGGGTTCTTTAACGTCGCTTAAATCCAGGTCAATGCCCAATAACATGGCGATTTGTTCGGCCAACGCACTGCCGCCCGGCGGGCACATCGTGGCAGACGCATGGCCTTCAGCCAAGGCTTCGGCGGCAGGGCGGCAACCGGGGAAACCGCATTGGCCGCATTGCGAGCCGGGCAACAAGGCTTCCAACTCATCGACTATCGGGCTGCTTTCGACTTTTAAATATTTGGCGGCGATACCCAGCAGCAGGCCTAGAAACAGCCCCAACAAGGTCAAACAGATAATGGCGGGTAAAACGGTCATGGTTTATGTCCTTGCATTATTTGCTGTAAAGCCCGGCGAAACCCATAAAGGCCAGCGATAAAATACCGGCGGTAATAAATGCAATCGGCGTACCGGCAAATAATGCCGGGACTGCCATCAGCGCCAGCCGTTCGCGCAAACCGGCAAACAGCACCATTACCAAGGTAAAGCCGAGTGCGGAACCGAAACCGAACATCAGGCTTTGCATAAAGCCGTAATGTTCCTGCACATTGAGCAGCGCCACGCCCAACACCGCGCAATTGGTGGTAATTAGCGGCAGGAAAATCCCCAAAATCTGGTACAGCACCGGGCTGGTTTTATGTACCACCATTTCGGTGAATTGCACCACGGCGGCAATCACCAAAATAAAGGCGAGGATGCGCAAAAACTGGATATTGAAAGGCATCAGGATAAAGTGCTCAAGTAGCCAGCTGGTCATCGCCGCCAAGGTGAGGACAAAGGTTGTCGCAAGACCCATGCTTAAGGCCGAATCCAGTTTTTTCGACACGCCCATAAATGGGCATAATCCGAGAAATTTGACCAGCACCACGTTGTTGACCAGAGCCGTGCCTAATAAAAGAAAAAGATAGTCGCTCACTGTTGTTCCCAGGCTGTTTACAAGGCGTTTTTTGATAATTAAGCATCAATTATGCCAATTGCAAATGCAGCACATTTGTTGCCCGAATAGCCAACAGAACACACCAAAACAGTGCATAAAAGCTGTTGCAAGTCGCACATAACGACATCAATAAAAATAACGCTGTCGCAAACCCTACATTTGTGTGGGCGGCGTTGTGGGGGCTGCGCCCACGTCGCGGCCAGTAACACGCCGAGAGAGGCGTAACAGAAAATCGTGATATAGGTATCGCCCCCGCCTATTAAGTTGGCTCTATATTTGCTTGCTAATTTTAAAGCCCTACCACTTCAGGCGAACATTTATGAAAAAAACGGCATTGCGATTTTTACAGCAGCATACCAACGTGGCGAGCGTCATTGGCGAACTTGCCCCCGATTTGTTTGGCGAGGACGCTACCGATAACGGCGAACAGATGCTGTACCGCCTGTTTGCGGAAACCGTCGAACAAGCGCCGATAGCCATTTCCATTACCGATAAAAAAGCCAAAATCCTTTACGTCAATGAAGAGTTTTGCCGCATCACCGGCTACCGGCCTGAAGATATTTTGGGCGAAAACGAATCGCTGTTATCGGACAAGCGTACGCCTAGAAATGTCTACCGCGATTTATGGCGCACCATCAGCACTAAGCGCATATGGCGCGGCACCTTATGTAACCGGCATAAATCCGGCGGGCGTTATCTGTCCGATCTGACCATTGCACCGATGTTGAACGAAGCCGGGGCCATCACGCACTACATTGGGATGCACCGGGATATTACCCAGTCTTACGAATCTGAAAAGAAGGTCACCAACCAAAAATTATTGATCGAGTCGGTCATCAATTCATCACCGATTGCGATGGTGGTGCTGGACGAGCAGGACAGGGTTATCCTCGACAATCACAATTATAAAGCCCTGGTCAGCGATCTGGATAAAGGCGAGCCAGCGCGTTATTTTTTACAAAAATTGCGCGATGAAATGGGGGATTCATGGTTCGAGTTACAAGGCAGGAACCAAGGCTTTAATAACCGGGAATTTAAAGTTGACAGCAAAGGCAGCCAAAAAAACCGCTGGTTTTCCTGTGCCGGGAACTGGTTTGTTGAAAATGAGATTCATGCCGACGCTTTTTTTGAACAGGCCTCCAAACAATACCTGATACTGACCTTGACCGACATCACCCGCCAACGCAGGCAAATGGAAGAACTGCATATACAAACCTTAAAAACTGTGATGGCCGAAGATGAACGGGTGCGCGGTATCCGGGAAACCTTATTGGGCGCGATGCACCAAATTCAGATGCCGATGAACCAAATTAGGGCGGCCGAACAAATTTTGCAGCACAAGGCCGACAGCCAACACGCCGGACTGTTGCAAATCTTGCAGCAAATCCAGCAATCCGGTGAACAAGCGGTGGCGACCATGCAAAAGTGCATCCCCGAAATTTTGGAAACGGCGGTTATTCCGGTCAATTTGAACCAGGTTCTGCATGAAATGTTGCTGCTCAATAACCAACGGATTTGCAGCAACGACATCGAAGTGCATTGGCAGCCGTTGCCGGATTTGCCGGCCATGCTCGGCTCCGAAAACCGTCTGCGTATTCTGTTCAAGCAATTAATCGACAATGCGATTGATGCCGTGTGCGCACCGAATTGCAAGGAAAGGCGTTTTAAGATCATCACTTACAGCGATGCCGGTTTAATTTATGTGTGCATTGAAGACAGCGGCCTGGGCATTCCTGTAGAAAAACGCGCCAAAGTTTTCGAGCCTTTTTACACCACGCGCCCTATGGGCGGCAATCAGGCCGGTATGGGTCTGGTGATGGCGAAAGAGATCGTCAACCAGCATCATGGCTTGATCGAAATAGACCCGGATTGCGACCGGGGCTGCCGGTTCAAAATCAGCTTTCCCGCGCACAAATTGGGAATCAAGGGGAGAGAGTGATGGCAGAGCGACTAAAACTGATTGAAGCTGAACTCGATACCCTGTACATCATCAGCCAAGTATTGAACAGCCCGCATGATTTGCATGGCAAACTACAGGCCGTGCTGGAGATACTGCACAAACGTTCGGGTATGCGTTCCGGCATGATCACGCTGCGCGAAATCGAAAATAACAGCATGATTGTCAGCGTTGTCCATAGCGACGGTTCCGGCCATTTTACCGAGCCCGTCCGCTATCATCCCGGCGAAGGCTTAATGGGCGCGATTCTCGACGAGGGCAGCACCATCGTCATTGAAAAATTATCCGAAGAGCCGCGATTTTTAGGCCGTTTGGGTTTGTACGATCCCGAACTGCCGTTTATCGGTTCGCCGATTTACATAGAAGAAGGCGACACCATCGGCGTATTGGCCGCACAGCCCGACAACAGCCTGTTTCTGGGCGAACGCGCGCGTTTTATGGAGATGATAGCCAACCTGATTGCGCAAAGCGTCAAAATGTTGCGCGGCATCGAACGCAAACAGCGCAATTTGCTCAGCGAGCGCGACCAGCTCAAACAGGCATTGATTAAAAACTACAGCTTTGAAAACATCATCGGCCATTCGCCGCCGATGCTGAAAGTGTTTGATTTGATCCGCCAAGTGGCAAAATGGAATACCACCGTGTTAATCCGTGGCGAATCCGGCACCGGCAAAGAAGTCGTCGCCAATGCCATTCACTTTAATTCAGGTTGCGCCAGCGGCCCGTTTTTAAAACTCAATTGCGCCGCACTGCCCGACACCTTATTGGAATCCGAACTGTTCGGCCACGAAAAAGGCGCGTTCAGCGGCGCGGTCAGCCAACGCAAAGGCCGCTTTGAACTGGCTGATAATGGCACCTTGTTTCTCGATGAAATCGGCGAAATTTCCGCCTCGTTCCAGGCCAAACTGCTGCGCGTGTTGCAGGAAGGCGAATTCGAGCGGGTCGGCGGCAGCCAAACCATCAAAGTCAATGTGCGCATTATCGCCGCCACCAACCGCAATCTTGAAGAAGAAGTGACCAAAGGCGAGTTCCGGGAAGACTTGTATTACCGGCTCAATGTGATGCCGGTGTTCATGCCGCCCTTGCGCGAGCGGACTGAGGACATCCCGCAACTGTCCGAATTCTTGCTCGGCAGGATTTCCGAGCAACAAGGCGGCAGGCCGTTGGAAATTAAAGAAAGCGCGATACGCATTTTGATGAAACACAACTGGCCGGGCAACGTCCGCGAACTGGCCAACCGCTTAGAGCGCGCCGCCATTATGAGCCCAAACGGTATCATCGACCGCGACGTGATGGTCAACACCGGCCTTGAAGATGAAATCGGCACTGGCATCAGCCATAAAGCGCAAAAAGTGCCCGCGATTGATTTTAACGATGAAAACATGGACGACCGGGAGCGGGTGATCGCCGCCTTAGAGCAAAGCGGCTGGGTGCAAGCCAAAGCTGCGCGTTTATTGAACATGACGCCAAGGCAAATTGCCTACCGGATTTTGACGCTGGATATAACCATGAAGCAGATTTAAGGATTTAATAGATACCGTTCGTCTTGAGCCCTTCGGCTACGCTCAGGAGAGCCTTGTCGAAGGACTTTATCGAAAAAGTTTGGAGCAACAATGACTATTTTGTATGTGCAACACGATTACGCCGTGTTCGGTTTCGGCGAAACCCGGACAGAGGCCATTGCGATGGCCGCGCACTGGCTAAAAGATGAAACCGGCAAACAAGGCTGCTCCGTTGATTATGCCGAAAGTTTGCTGGTGTCTTCGCCCAAACCGGGGCAAATGACGCTGTATGAAACCGATGAACACATCCCCGACGATGCCGAAAATTGGGGCGGGGAAGAGCTTTTGGACTGGTATCACGATGTGGCTTGAGCTTTTTTCCGCTACCAACTTAAGGCGGGACAGCTCCAGGTTAAGCCGTTCGTGGTGCCCCTTCGACTACGCTCAGGACTAAAGGCCTTGTCGAACCGTGATCGGCTTAACCATCCACCCTTCGACAAGGCTCTCCTGAGTGCAGCCGAAGGGCTCAGGGCAAACGGTTAAGCCTTGTCCCGTGTTAAGTTGACAGCCCTTTTCCTGGAAATAACCTTAAACAAAGCAACTGCGTCGATTGCCAGCCTTGCCGTTGGTAAAACCCCAAGGCGGCTGAGTTGTTTTTATCCGCCAATAATTGCAAACGTTTAAGCCCTTGCTGCTCAGACCAATTTACCGCCTCGGCGAGCAGCTTTGTGCCGATGCCCTGATGACGAAAATCAGCCGCCACCACCAAATCTTCAAGTAGGCCTACCGCGCCGCCTTCGGCCGTGGAAATCAAAATTTGCAGGCTACATAAGCCGCACAGTTTTTTATCGGCATTCGACTCGGCCACAAAAATACGGGCCAGATCGCTTTTTAGCAGCAGTCGCAATCCCCGCGCCTGTTTGTCAGGATCGAAATCAAAATCAGCTTCAATGGCAAACAAACTTTCTAAAAGTGCCACCAATTGCGGGACGTCATCCGCTACTGCAGGTCGTATAGTAATCATTTTTATCCATGCCCCTACATTGTCAGCAAGTCTACAAAACATAACAAAATGTCTGGGACAGGCTGTTATTTAATGTTTTGTCAACAGTAATAATTAATTTAATTCAATGGCTTAATATGGTTTCTATGTGTTGGCACACCGATTGCTTTGGCATTGCTATTAGCATCGTTATGTATTTTGAGTTATAGCGATGTTAAACTTGAACTGTGTCTTTTTGAGTTTTCCCGAATAAGGCGCTGTCTATATCGACGGATCAGCGTCGATGTAAACATCATGAATACAATTATAGGTCATTGCTGATGCAAAAATTAAATACCCAGCCGCCCAAGATTAAATGTCAGGGCAATGTCATGAATGCCGTGTCGATAACCGGCGCTCTGAGCCTGCTGTTGGCCTTGCCTAGCTTGGCAAGCACCGAGGGTTACTTTGCCAAAACCAGAGGCTACCGCGTCGAGCCGGAACCCGATCCGCCTTCTTATGTGCGCAACCTGAGCAAGACCCAATTCGAGCAGTTCCGCGATGTGGAATGGCTGGATGTCGGCCTGGATTTCCGTAGCCGCTATGAATACCGCGAAAACGATTACCGGCCTTATACCGATAGGTCTTCCGGCGCGGCGGTATCGAAATACCGTGCCGACCCTGACAATTTATGGCTGCTAAGAACCCGCGCCTATGTCGGCATCAAGGACATTCTGGATCCGCTCCGTTTTGCGGTCGAAGTTGAGGATGCGCGCAGTTACAACGGGCTCTACGGCAAAACAAACGCCGATGTCAACGAATTCGAATTGATACAGGGCTATGCCGAGCTGTATTTCAAAAACGCGTTGGGCTACAACCGCCCAATCAGTGTTCGTGCCGGACGTATGTCGCTGGAATTGTTAGATCGCCGACTGGTCGGCAACAACCAGTTCCGCAACACCACCAATAATTTTGATGGTTTCCGGGTGCATTTTGGCAAAAACACCAATATCTGGGATTTGGACACCTTTGCCCTGCAACCGGTGGAACGCTTGAAATATAGATTCGACCTGCCCGACGAAGATACCTGGTTTTACGGCGGCGTGCTCAGTTTGCGGCAGTGGTCGGATTTTATCACCATCCAGCCTTATTTTCTGGGGCGTAAAGTCAACGGCGACCCTTACAACAGTGTGGCCGCCAACCGCAAGAACGACATGGACATTTACTCGCCGGGCTTGCGGGTTTACGGCGTGGCAGGTGACAGCGGCTTTGATTTCGATGCCGACATCAACAAGCAATTTGGCCGTTTCGGCTACACCCGGACTGGCGTCGCCACACAGCTTAATCTTCAGCATGACGCGCTGGCTTACTCGCTGGAGACCGGCTACACCTTTAAACACGATTGGAAACCCAGAGCCAGCTTGTATTATGGCTATGGCACCGGCGACAACGAACCGAACCGGAATGCGTCCAGCGGCTCGAATGAACGCTTCGATGCGTTTTACGGCTTCAACCAACCATGGTCGCGCAACGATTATTTCTCGTGGGACAATATCCATGCGCCCAAAGCCCGGCTGGAGTTTACCCCGTACAAAGATGTGCGCATCGACACCGCTTATAACGCCTACTGGCTGGAAAACGAAACCGCCGCCTGGAACCGTGCCAATCTGCAAGACGCAAGCGGACAAAGCGGCAACTTTATCGGCCATGAATTCGATATTCGTATGCGCCACCAGCTCAACCCCTATGCCAGTTGGAGTTTAAGCTATGCCCATTTTACGCCGGGCGACTTTACCACGTCGCTGGCGAAAGCAAACGGGCCTTATACTACGGAGCCGACTAACTTTTTCTACTTTGAAGTGTCGCTGAATGCGTTTGGCGACGGCAAACCTAAACAGAAGTAAAGCCAAGATATGAAGAAAAACAGCTTAGCCGTATTCGGCAGCGGCGCCCTTATCGGCACATTGGGCGGCCTTATCGGCTTGGGCGGCGCGGAGTTCCGCCTGCCCTTATTGATCGGGCCGTTCGGTTTCGCCGCCCTGGAGGCCGTGATTGTCAATAAGGCGATAAGTCTTATTGTCGTGGCCTCGGCGTTGCCGTTCAGGATGGGAACAGTCCCGCTCCATGAGCTGGCGGCGCATTGGGACATAATCTTGAACCTGCTGGCAGGAAGCCTGTTAGGCGCGTGGTTCGGCGCTGGCTGGGCGATAAAGCTGAAAAGCGAAAGCTTTTACAAAGTCATCGCCGTGTTATTGCTGGCAATAGCCTTGTTGCTTGTATTCGGCCATAACCCGGCAAACGCTGGCCTGCCGCCGTTTGCCGGAGCAGTCCAGGTTATCGCCGGTATCATTGCGGGCTTTTGCATCGGCGTGGTCGCCTCGCTGTTGGGCGTCGCAGGCGGAGAGCTGCTGATTCCGACGCTGGTATTGCTGTTCGGATTAGACATCAAACTTGCCGGCAGCTTGTCGTTGGCGGTCAGCCTGCCCACCCTGCTGACCGGTTTTGCCCGCTACAGCACTGACAGGAGTTTTGCCGTATTGGGACAAAACCGGGACTTTCTGTTGATGATGGCCGCAGGCTCGCTGTTTGGCGCTTTCTTGGGCGGACAGTTGCTCGGAATGGTTTCGGAAACAATATTACTGCCGTTATTGGCGTTAATACTGCTGATCTCGGCAATTAAGGTCTGGCGGCATGAATAATCCGGTGTTTCCGACTTTCATATACGGTTTTTTACTACGCGGTAGCGTCCCGCGCCTTTAACCTGCAACACATTTTTAACTATTGGAGAATACTATGTTACCTAGCCGTTTTTTTCGTCCTATTATCATCGCAGGGCTGATTTTGCTTGCGCCCGCTAGCTGGGCTGCAACCACTCTGGTCGCCGTTGCTTCAGATTTCACCAAACCGATGACCGAAATTGCCGCAGAGTTCCAAAAAGCCACCGGCCACGAAGCCCAACTATCGTTCGGCTCGTCCGGTAAGGCTTTCTCGCAAATCCAAAACGGCGCGCCGTTTGAAGTGTATTTATCGGCCAGCGAACAATACCCGCTGGAATTGGAAAAAGTCGGCCTTGCCGTACCCGACAGCCATTTTGTGTATGCCATCGGCAAATTAGTGTTGTGGTCGGCAACACCCGGCTATGTTGATGCTCAGGGAGAAATTTTAAAAAACGGCACTTTTAAACATATTGCCCTTGCCGATCCCAGTCATGCGCCTTACGGCGTGGTGGCGGAAGAGGTGATGAAAAGCCTGGGCGTACTGGACAAGCTGCGTCCCTTGTTCGTCATGGGCGAAAACATCTCGCAAACCTTTCAGTTTGTCAGCACCGGCAATGCCGGGCTGGGTTTTGTCGGGCTGGCGCAAGTTATTGATGTGAATAGCGGAAAAATCGGCAGCGGTTCGGGCTGGCTCATACCGGATAATCTGCATAGCCCCTTCCGTCAAATGGCCGTGTTGCTGAAAACCGGCGCCGAAAATCCGGCCGCCCTTGCCTTGGTGGATTTCCTTAAATCTCCGGCGGCATTGGCGATTATCGAAAAATACGGTTTTGGTTTGCCTCAATAATAGGGGAATTCTGATGCTAAGCCCAGCCGATATTGACACGCTGTTTTTAACCTTTAAAGTCGCCACCATCGCGACCATGTTGATGCTACTGTTTGGTACGCCGCTGGCTTGGTGGTTGTCGCGGACACGTTCCGCGTGGAAAGGCATTATCAATGCCGTTGTCGCATTACCGCTGGTGTTGCCGCCGACGGTATTGGGTTTTTATCTGCTGGTAGTAATGAGCCCTACCGGGGTGGTTGGCAAATTCACTATTTGGCTGGGCTTGGGTACTTTGCCGTTCACCTTTCCCGGCTTGATTGTGGCATCGGTGCTGTATTCGTTGCCGTTTGTCGTGCAACCGTTGCAAGCCTCGTTTACCGCCATCGGCGAACAGCCTTTGGAAGCCGCCGCGACGTTGCGCGCTAGTCCTTGGGATACGTTTTTCAGCGTGGTGGTGCCGTTGGCGAAACCCGGTTTTTTGACCGCCGCCATTTTAGGCTTTGCCCATACGGTCGGCGAATTCGGCGTGGTGCTGATGGTCGGCGGCAATATTCCGAACAAGACCCGCGTGGTGTCGGTGCAAATCTACAACCATGTTGAAGCATTGGAATACAGCGAAGCGCATTGGCTGGCCGGGGTGCTGCTGCTGTTTTCGTTTAGCGTATTGTTGGTGCTGTACACCGTGCTGAAAACGCAACCTGTTGCCCATCCGCTTAAGTGACAAACATGAGTACAATACTAGCCCGCTTCCAGCTCGACTACGGCGACTTTAAACTGGACGTCGATTTAAAACTGCCCGGTACCGGCATTACCGTGTTATTCGGCCATTCCGGTTCCGGCAAAACCACGCTGCTGCGCTGTATCGCAGGGCTGCAACGTGCGCCGCAAGGATTCCTTGAAATCAACGGCAATACTTGGCAGAACAGCGAACGCGGCCTGTTTTTGCCTACGCACAAACGGCCACTGGGTTATGTATTCCAAGAAGCCAACCTGTTCCCGCATTTGACGGTGCGCGACAACCTGAATTACGGTCTGAAACGGATCAAACACAATCCGGGCGCAGTCAAGCTGGAACAAGCCCTTGAACTGCTAGGCATCGGCCACTTACTGGAACGGTTGCCCGGAAATTTGTCCGGTGGCGAACGTCAGCGCGTCGCCATTGCACGCGCCTTGGCGCTAAATCCCGAAGTTTTGTTGATGGACGAACCGCTGGCGTCGCTGGATTTCAAACGCAAACAGGAAATCCTGCCGTTTTTAAGCCGCCTACATCAACAACTGGACATTCCTGTGCTGTACGTCACCCATTCGCAGCAGGAGGTCGCGCAACTGGCCGACACGCTGGTGATTATGGAGGAGGGCAGGGCGCTGGCTTCGGGGGCGCTGGCGGAAACGCAAAGCCGCCTCGACGTGCCGCTGGCGCAAGACCGGGAAGCCGCTACCGTTTGGCAGGCGACCATCGCCGAACATGAAACCGGCTACCACCTGACCCGTGTCGATGTTGCCGGCGGCTCGTTGAGCCTGCCTGCGCTCGCTGCCCCGGTTGGTACACCCGTGCGGGTGCAAATTTACGCCCGCGATGTCAGCATCGCGCTGGAAGCGCCGACGGCCAGCAGTATCCTCAATGTGCTGCCCGCCATTATTACCGGCATTGCCGATGGCCGCGACGGCCAAACTGTGGTGCAAATGCGGATTGGCAATCAGGCGCTGCTGGCGCACATCACCCGCAAATCGGCGCTGTTGCTGGATTTGCAGATCGGCATGGCGGTTGTTGTGCAGATCAAGGGGACATCGATATTAAATTAAGAAATCCTTCGGCAGGCTCAGGATGAACGGTGTGTTGATTCCGTTCGTGGTGAGCCATGAGCTTCGTGGTCAGCCATGAGCTTGTCGAATGGTCGAACCACAAACGGAATCAATTTATTCAGTGATTCCTTATTTAACCCCAGGAGTACATCATGAAAGCAAGTGCTAGAAATCAGTTTAGCGGTAACGTCAGCCAAGTCATTGTCGGTGCGGTCAACGCCGAAGTTCATATTGGCTTGAAAGGCGGCGCAACCCTCGTCGCCTCGATTACCAAGGAATCCGTCGAAACCTTGGGCATCAAGACCGGCATTGAAGTGATCGCCTTGGTCAAGGCACCGCAAATCATCATCGTCACCGATTTTGGCGGCTATAGGCTGTCGGCGCGCAACCAGTTGCAAGGCACGGTCATTCAGGTAAAACCGGGCGCGGTCAATGCCGAAGTGGATATTGAACTGAAAGGCGGCGAACAGGTCGCCGCGACGGTGACCAATGACAGCGTCGAAGCCTTGGGCTTGAAAACAGGCGAACCGGCCACCGCCGTATTTAAGGCCAGTGCCGTGATTTTGGCTGTCGCAGGCTGATGTTCGCGGGCTTTGACACGAAAATTAACGTTGGTGAACTCAAGAAATAGCCTAAAAAGATTATCACCATGAAGGGCACAAAGAACAGGAAGGTTCATTCTTTGTGCACCTTTATGGCGGATAAAATGTCTTTTATCGACTTTAGGTAACGTGCAAAAGCCCCTGCCGGAGTTCAAAGCTGGCTTTGAACAACCAGAAGTCGCAAAACCATTATGCAGGTGATTGGTTTCAGTTGCCGTCTCTGGGCAACTGCCCAGCCAGCAGTTGCAGCGGGTGTCTTACCTTGCCGCCATCGGCGTTGAGATAAACCGCGCAACCGAAATTGCCGCTAACCACCCAATCGGCTTCAGCATCGCTGATCGCCTGCCGTTTCAAGCCACGCAACTGCGCGGCATTGTCAGGATGCGTCAGCATGTAACTGCCGCCCGCACCGCAGCAGAGGTGATTGTCGGCCAATGCGGCGACAGTCAGGCCGGGTATTTTTTGCAGCAGCGCATAAACGGCTTGCTGGTTTTTCAGCACGTTGCGCTGGCTGCAAGGCTCATGCACGGCGACTTTCAGCTTGGCTGCGTTCAGTTGCAAATGATCCGGCCAGTGTTCCAGCAAAAATGCGTTAATGTCGCATAATCGTTGCCGGAATAATTGCCCTGCGTCATCTTCAGTTTGATAGCCGCTTAACATCGCCCCGCAACCGCTGGCGGTGTACAACACGGCATCGGCCTCCAGTGCGTTGAACAGCGCAATAGTGTTGGCTATCAAAGCATCGGCAGGCTGGCCGTTGTGTTGGTGTACCGCCCCGCAGCAGCCTTGTTGCGGCGGTACCAGCACTTCGTAGCCGATAGCGTTAAGCAGTTTGATCGCCGCCTGCAAGGTTTCGCGGTCAAATTGTTCGGCGATACAGCCGGTGAACAGCGCGACCTGGCCGCGTGTTACGCCGCAGGCAGGATAAGAGGCGGCCAAGGCCTGCAATGCCGGTTTAGCCAGCAAGGCTTCGGCTTCCGCCAACTGCAGTTTTTTCAGCAAACCGCTGCGCCGCAACGGTTTTTGCAGCCCCGATTTCAGATAAACCGCCAGCAACGGCATCAGCCGAATCCGCCAGCGTTTGTGTTCAATCAGCCAGAACGCCAGTGTTGCCAGCCACCCCGGTTTAACCTGTAACGCGGCCTGGGCCTGGTCGAACAACTGCCCGTAAGCCATCCGGCTGGGGCAAACGGTTTCGCAGGCGCGGCATTGTAGGCAGTTATCCAAATGCAGGCGTTCATCGGCGCTGAGCGGCTGCTTTTCAAGCAGGATTTTGCTGATCGTGCGGAGGCGTCGGCGCGGGCTTTCTTCATCAATTTGGAACAGGCGGAAAGTCGGGCACGTGCTTATACAAACGCCGCAACGCATACATTCCGCTGCATCGGGAATATACAGCCCCGATGCGGGCGGTTCGTAGGTTTCATCAAAACCCATGTCCATAAAATCAAACATCTTTAGACTACATCACTTTGGTATAAGCGCGGCGCAACAATTCCATTTCCGCAGGCGGCCTGCCGCGCAGTTCCGGCAGTGTCCGCATCCGGCAATCGCGGCTTTGCATCAGTTTGTGCGGCGGGTCGAGCAACATAAAACGCGCCATGTGCACGGTGATAATGCCGCCGGGGGTGTCGATTTGTTCGCTAAATTCCGGCTCGACGCGCAGCAGGTCGTTGTCCAGCTGCAGCAGGCGGTTAATCGCGTTGACCAGCACAGCCGGGTGCGTACTGACTTTTTCGCTGATGAATTGTTCCGGCGCCAAGGCATCGGACAAGGCTGGCAGTACGTCCGGAAAACAGATGCTGCCGTTGCCGTGCTGGGCGAACAGAATCAAGGCGCTGATGTCGCCTTTGTAGTACAGCAGCAGACGGTGATGGTCGAATGTGTCGGGCTGGTTCATTAGGCAAGCACGGTCGCCAGCAGGTCTTCAACATCCGCATCCAGGATTTTCAAGCCTATTTTTTTGCAATAGCGTATTTCCTTGTCGGTCGGGTTTTTGTTCAGCACCCAGCCTTTTTTCTCGGCCGCGCCGTAAATGATGTCGCTCATCACCATGCGTTCCGAGTCCCGGTTTAGCGGTACACCTACAAACAGGTATTGCTTGCCCTTGCGGTATTCTTTAAGGAAATCGGGAATGGCAAAACCGCCCATCAATTCAGTGATGTAATCGACATAATCGGCATCGGAGGCAATGTAATTGGCTTCCGGTTTTGGTGTTCCCAGCGGTTTAAACAAAATAGGGAAGCGGTGGTCAATCTGTTCCTGGGGGATTTCAAAATAGTCGCTGCCATCATAGTGGTAGATTTTAAAACGGAACTGGCTGGCGGTGATCCGTGCGACGCCGACTATCAGCGTATGTTCTTCATCGGCATAGGTATCTTGCAACTGGGTGTCGCGGTTTATATCGATGACGTAGGCAGGCCGCCATTCTGCCAACCAATCGTGGACGGCGGCACGCGTATATTCAGTTTCGCCATAGAGCTTGGTCAGGAACTGCCCGAGGAAATTCCTGCCCCTTTTGAGTTCCTGGTTCATTGCGGCTCTAGGGAATTCGTACATCAGCTTGGGCGCCATCGGCTTGCCGTTATTCATGGCCAAAATCAGGCTATTGCTGTCGGCAGGCATGGGCGCTCCGGTTTGCTTGTTGATCGCATCGAACAGTGCGCCGGGGCCGATATAAGGGACGACTTTGTTATCGTATAAGCCGTCAAGTATTTCAGAAAAGTCAGTGGAAGACATTGCAAACTCCATTAATAAGTAGGGTATCTTTATATAAGCAATATTTAATCCAGTTTTTAATAAATAATATAAATAACTGATTAATAAAAGTTAAAAATTTTATTGGCGGGGAAATTCGGCGGATATTTTTGTTCTGTTTATAACAATGACGCACATTTTATATGCGGGCGCAGACTTTACAGGTTTTTGAGTAGGCAGGATGCCACAGAATTTCGGAGATGGGCTAAATCTGTAATTACAGTTGATAAATTGGAGTGCAAACCTTGGTTTGCATCAGTACAAGCCAAGACTTGTACTCCAGCCACCCGATTTAACTATATAAAGATGGGCAATCTATAACACCAATAACCGCACTGTTACCAAGCTTACAGAACACAACAAAATGTTTGAAACACAACGTTGTCTGCCCGCATTAAAAATAATAATAACCGTTATTATTCAATGCTTTAATCTATGTTTTTGTAGTTGGCACAGCCCTTGCTTTATCCCTAATGTCATCAACAACAACGTCCCATAAGAGGAGAACATCATGGCATTACGTCAATGTGCAATATACGGTAAAGGTGGAATCGGTAAATCTACTACAACTCAAAACCTGGTTTCTGCGCTGGCAGAATTAGGCAACAAAGTAATGATCGTCGGCTGCGATCCTAAAGCCGACTCTACCCGTTTAATCCTTCATGCAAAAGCTCAAACCACCATTATGAGCTTGGCTGCCGAAGCTGGCAGTGTTGAAGATTTAGAATTGGAAGATGTGTTAAAAGTCGGCTACGGCGGCATTAAATGCGTTGAATCAGGCGGTCCAGAGCCCGGCGTTGGTTGCGCGGGTCGCGGTGTAATTACAGCGATTAACTTCCTTGAAGAAGAAGGTGCTTATGACGATGAACTTGACTTTGTTTTTTATGATGTACTTGGGGATGTTGTGTGTGGTGGCTTTGCCATGCCAATCCGTGAAAACAAGGCGCAAGAAATTTACATCGTCTGCTCGGGCGAAATGATGGCGATGTATGCCGCCAATAACATTGCTAAAGGTATCGTGAAATACGCTAACTCAGGCAGTGTCCGTTTGGCTGGTTTGATTTGTAACTCGCGTGAAACAGCGCGTGAAGACGAATTGATTTCTGCACTGGCTGCGAAAATCGGCACCACCATGATTCACTTTGTACCACGCGACAACGTTGTGCAACGCGCTGAAATTCGCCGTATGACGGTTATCGAATACGAACCACAAGCCAAACAAGCGGACGAATACCGTCAGCTGGCTATCAAAATTCGCGATAACAAAAACTTCATTATTCCTACCCCCATCACAATGGATGAGCTGGAAGAATTGATGATGGAATTCGGTATTATCGATCAAGAAGACGAATCGATTATCGGTGTAACTGCGGCCGCTGAAGCAACCGCTTAAAAATCAAAAATTGTAGGGTGCGCTGTGCGTACCTTTTGAAAAATAACTCAAAATGGTACGCGCAACGTACCCTACTTTTCCTATCCTAAAACCTGTCTGTTGGGGGATTACCCACGGCACAAGTAGGAGATACTCATGGCAGCTCTAACAAAAGAAGAGACCGAAGCGCTTATTCAAGAAGTGCTGGAAGTCTATCCCGATGCGGCAAAAAAAGACCGCGCAAAACATCTTGCGGTCAATGATTCATCGCTGGAAAAATCGAATAAGTGCATTACCTCGAACCGTAAATCCCAGCCCGGCGTCATGACCATTCGCGGTTGCGCGTATGCCGGTTCCAAGGGTGTGGTTTGGGGGCCGATTAAAGATATGATCCATATCTCGCACGGCCCTGTCGGTTGCGGACAGTATTCCCGCGCCGGTCGCCGTAACTATTATGTCGGTACCACTGGCGTCAATACTTTCGGCACAATGAACTTTACCTCCGATTTCCAGGAAAAAGACATTGTTTTCGGCGGCGATAAAAAGCTGGCCAAAATCATGCTTGAAATCGAAGAATTGTTCCCGTTAAACAAAGGCATCAGCATCCAATCGGAATGCCCAATCGGTTTGATTGGTGACGATATTGAAGCGGTCGCCAAAAAAGCTAACAAAGAAATCAACAAGCCAGTGGTACCGGTTCGTTGCGAAGGTTTCCGGGGCGTGTCCCAATCGCTTGGCCATCACATTGCCAATGACGCAATCCGCGACTGGGTACTGGAAAACCGCGACGGCGACGACAGCTTTGCCACTACGCCTTATGACGTTGCCGTG
This sequence comes from Methylobacter sp., assembly GCA_047920955.1. Taxonomy (GTDB): domain Bacteria; phylum Pseudomonadota; class Gammaproteobacteria; order Methylococcales; family Methylomonadaceae; genus Methylobacter_A. The sequence continues at coordinate 20,975 of JBLRXA010000043.1, forward strand.
ATCGGCGATTACAACATCGGCGGCGATGCCTGGGCTTCGCGCACGTTGCTGGAAGAAATGGGTTTACGCGTAGTGGCTCAGTGGTCTGGCGACGGCACTATCGCAGAAATGGAAAAAACACCCAAGGTGAAACTGAATTTGATCCATTGCTACCGTTCAATGAACTACATTGCGCGGCACATGGAAGAAAAATACAAAATCCCCTGGATCGAATACAACTTCTTTGGCCCCACCAAAATCGCCGAATCCTTACGCAAGATTGCCGCGTTATTCGATGAAACCATCCAAGCGGGCGCGGAAAAAGTTATCGCCAAATACCAAGCCGAATACGATGCGGTTATCGCCAAATACAAACCGCGCCTGCAAGGCAAACGCGTGATGTTGTATGTCGGTGGTTTGCGTCCGCGCCACGTTATCGGGGCTTATGAAGACTTGGGCATGGAAGTGGTCGGTACCGGTTATGAATTCGGCCACAACGACGACTACGACCGTACTATCAAGGAAATGGGCAACGCGACCTTGATTTATGACGATGTCACCGGCTATGAATTTGAAGAGTTCGTGAAGCGCGTTAAACCTGATTTGATCGGTTCCGGCATCAAGGAAAAGTATATTTTCCAAAAGATGGGCATCCCGTTCCGGCAAATGCACTCTTGGGATTATTCAGGCCCTTACCACGGCTACGACGGCTTTGCCATCTTCGCCCGCGATATGGACATGACACTGAACAACCCATGCTGGAAACAGGTGACGGCGCCTTGGAAAACAGCCGAAAGTCCAAAGGTAGCAGTCGCTGCAAGCGCGTAATTTTGTAGGGTACGCTTGCGCGTACCTTTCCACGGTATGCGGTAAATCAACACAGGGTACGCACAGCGTACCCTACAATTCCCTTAATCGTCGTCCACAGATTAGTGGCGCGTAGGAGATTATCATGAGTCAAGAAGTCGAAAACATACAACCGAGCTATCCTCTATTCCGCAACGACGAATACAAGGAGAGCCTCGCCAACAAACGTGAAGCTTACGAAGAGCGTCATCCTCAGGAAAAAATTGACGAAGTGTTCCAATGGACAACCACCAAGGAATACCAAGAAGTCAATTTTAACCGCGAAGCGTTGACGGTCAATCCGGCCAAAGCCTGCCAACCCTTAGGTGCGGTATTGTGCGCACTGGGTTTTGAAAAGACTATGCCCTATGTACACGGTTCGCAAGGTTGCGTCGCTTATTTTCGTACCTATTTTAACCGTCATTTCAAAGAGCCTGTTGCCTGCGTTTCCGACTCAATGACTGAAGATGCGGCGGTTTTCGGCGGCCAAAAGAATATGATGGCTGGTTTGGAAAACGCCAAAGCCTTGTACAAACCTGAAATTATTGCGGTATCGACCACTTGTATGGCGGAAGTTATCGGTGACGACTTAAACGCGTTCATCAACAACGCGAAAAAGGCCGGCCATATCGAACAGGAGTTCCCAACGCCTTATGCGCATACGCCAAGTTTCGTCGGCAGCCATACCACCGGCTGGGACAATATGTTTGAAGGCATGTTGAAGTATTTCACCCTGAACCACATGGACGACAAGAAAGTCGGCTCCAACGGCAAGATTAACCTGGTGCCGGGCTTTGAAACTTACTTGGGCAATTTCCGCGTCATGCACCGCATGATGAAAGAAATGGGCGTTGATTATTCATTATTGAGCGACCCTTCCGAAGTGTTGGATACGCCTGCTGACGGCACTTTCCGTTTGTACTCCGGCGGCACCACCCAAGCTGAAGTGAAAGACGCGCCGAATGCGATTGATACGTTATTGCTGCAACCTTGGCAGTTGGAAAAAACCAAAAAGTATGTGCAAACCATCATGCACCAGCCCGCCACCGCCATCAATATTCCGATGGGCTTGGAATGGACTGATGAATTTTTGATGAAAGTCTCCGAACTGACCGGCAAACCGATTCCTGCATCCTTGGAACTGGAGCGTGGCCGCTTGGTGGATATGATGACCGACTCGCACACTTGGTTGCACGGCAAGAAATTCTCTTTGTACGGCGATGCCGATTTCGTCATGGGCATGACTAAATTCTTGTTGGAAGTGGGCGCCGAACCGGCTGACGTGTTGTGCAACCATGCCAACAAGCGTTGGGCGAAAGCGATGGACAAAATGCTCAAAGCCTCGCCTTACGGGCAAAACACGGTCGTCCATATCGGCAAAGATTTATGGCATTTCCGTTCCTTGGTGTTCACCAACAAACCGGACTTCATGATCGGCAATTCTTACGGCAAATTTATCCAGCGCGATACGCTGTATAAAGGCGAAGAATTCGAAGTGCCGTTAATCCGCATCGGTTTCCCGATTTTCGACCGCCACCATCTGCACAGAATGACTACGTTGGGTTATGAAGGCGCCATTTATATGCTGACAACTTTGGTTAATGCCGTGCTGGAACAGTTGGACAAGGAAACACGGGGCATGGGTACAACCGACTATAACTACGATTTGGTTCGTTAATTGTAGGTCGGGTTAGGCCATTTCCGGGAAATGACATCCCTTGATGATCATGATCTGTAAAAAATAAAGTCCACAAAAAGCACGAAAGCCACAAAATTTTCGTGTTTTTTCGTGCTAAGCGTGGATATTTTTTGGTATGTCTTTTTCAGGAAATCGCCT
>JBLRXA010000044.1:0-23231 GCA_047920955.1 Methylobacter sp.
GGATGACTTTTTTAAGGAGCCGGCTGCGAAAAATTTAAAAACTTGAACATCGAGTTTAACTCATCATCAGTCATATTTATTCCCCATTCAGGCTTTTGCAGCTTTTCAAAAAAGTATATCACAACAAAAAACCGCCCCGGTTTCCCTGAGGCGGTTTGTTTGGCTTACTCAAGCTAGTTTTGTAGGTTTTTTACAACCAAGCAGAGCTTGAGGGTATGCATTCCCAAGTTGGAACTTGGGAACGAGACAACGAGACATTGTTTTGCGCGGTTTCCCAAGGGCGGTTTGTTTTCAGCGTAGGGTGGGCAGCGTTTTTTTTGCCCACCATCAGCATCATACCGTTACGCGTGGGCACGAATAGCATGTGCCCACCCTACCTGGCTGGGTAGGTAACATCAAGCAGAGCTTGAAGGTATGCATTCCCAAGTTGGAACTTGGGAACGAGATATCGTTATACATAAGTTGTGGGAGCGGCTTTTGCCTACCGTCACTCGTTCCCCAAACGCTTAAAACTGTCAAGCAGCGCATAATGAAGAAACTTATGTATAACGATGAGTGCTTTACCGCCTCAACACACGGCCTCAGACACACCCAACCGGCTCAGTATTTATAGTGGCTGCTGTCAGCAAGGCCTTTAACTGGTCAAAGTTCAACGGCTTGAGCAAGTGATGGTTGAATCCTGCCGATTGCGACCGATGACGGTCTTCAGTCTGCCCGTAACCGGTTAAAGCAATCAGGATCGCATCACGGGTTTCCGGTAAAGCGCGCAACCGTTCGGCAACCTTATAACCATCCAGATCGGGAAGGCCGATGTCGAGCAGCACAATCTGCGGACGGAATATTTGCGCTTTCTCTATTGCTGTCATGCCGCAATCAGCCATTTCCACTTCATGCCCTTCCGATTGCAATAACATCATCAGGCTTTCGGCCGCATCCGCATAGTCATCCACCACCAAAATGCGGAATTTGGGTATCGGTAACGCGGACTCATGCGGCGTGGCATCGACAGCAACGGATTCGATGGGCAATGTCGGCAGCCGCACCGTAAATGAACTGCCCTGACCGAGGCCGCCGCTCGTTGCGGTAACGGTGCCGCCATGCTTCCCAATCAATCGACGCACCAGCGTCAGGCCAATGCCCAGCCCGCCCTGAGAGTGGGCCAGAGTATGGTCGGATTGAGTAAAAAGGTCGAATATATGAGGCAGAATGTCGGGGGCGATACCGATACCGGTATCCCGAACTTCAATGACAGCATCAGAGCCATCCCGCGTGACATTCACCATAATTTTACCTCCCTTCCAGGTGTACTTGGCGGCGTTATTCAACAGGTTGGACAGCGCTTGCGCCAATCGGACACGATCGCCTTCAATCCATTGCGGCGGCGCAGTTTGTGTAATGCTCAATTCCTGCATACGCGATTCGATCAGCGGGCGACTGGTTTCCACCGCATTATTCACAATGTCGCTCAGTTCGAAACGCTCAAGTTTTAGCCTGATTTTCCCCTGCATGATACGCGCTATATCCAGCAGATCATCAAGCAACCGCGCCATGTGCGTCACCTGACGGTCGATGACGTTGCAACTCCAGGCCAGTCTGGTGTCTGTCACGTTCTCCATTTTCAACAACTGCACGGCATTGCGGATGGGCGCCAGCGGATTACGGAGTTCATGGGCCAGCATCGCCAAAAATTCGTCTTTGCGGCGGTTCGCCAGGCACAGAGCGTCCTCTGCGCACTTGCGCTCGGTAATGTCGGTCGCCACCCCCAGCAGTTTGTTGCAATTATCGTCGTCGATCAACGGAATTTTGACCGTGCTGTACCAGCGTACGGAACCGTCGGCCTGCGTCACCTGTTCTTCCGGGATGACCTTGCTTTTACGATGACTTATCACATCAAGGTCATCCTGATAGAAATGAGCCAGTTCGTCGGCAGCGCGATTGAAATTCTCATCAGTTAAGCCGATCAAATTTGCAGGGCTGGTGCCATAGCACCGGGCCAAAGCCTCATTGCCTAAAAGGAATTGCCCTTCCCGGTCTTTGACAAAAATCATACTGGGCACAGTATCGATTACTTGTCTAAGGAAGGCGCGTTCATAGTGCAATGCTTCCTGGACGTTTTTGATATCGGTGACATCTTCAGTCGTTCCGAAACCACCCAGCAGCGCCCCATGCCCGTCAAACTCGAGTTCAGCAAGTTCGCGCACCCATTTGACCTTCCCATTTACGATAAGTCGGTGCTCAATATCATAGGGCCTGCCGGCAAGGGCTTCTTTCCATGCCGTATCGACTGCCCCCCGATCCGCCGGATGGACGCTATCGAGAAATGATTGATAGGTTAAAGGCGTTCCTTTAGCGATGCCGAAAATTTGAAAATTTTCATCGGACCATTCCAGTATGTTGTTGCGGATGTCCATACGCCAGCTGCCGATATGGGCGACTGCCTGGGCATGGTTCAAGTCCCTCTGGCTTTTGCGTAGCGCCTCTTCGATGTGTTTGCGCCGGGTGATGTCCGTGCTGACGGTGCCCAAGCCGACTGTATTATCGTTTAAGTCCTTCAGGGCGAAAACGTTGTAGATCATCCACAAGGCTTCCCCGGTTTTGAAATGCCGGAAGCGGATTTCGGTCTCGCCACGGCCTTCCCGTAATACCGCAGGAAAAAATTTATCCATAATAAAGGCCTTGTCTTCAGGGAAAAAGAACGCCTCAACCGGCGTTTTAAGCCCCTGTTCAAGACTGTCCAAGCCTACCAATCGCAGTCCGGCCTCGTTAACAAAAAAAGGCATGCCTTCTGTATCGCACATGCCGATAAACTCGGTGCTGCTTGTAACGAGTGAGACATATAAATTCCGCTCTGCTTGTGTTTGATTGCGCTCTGAGATTTCCTGCCTAAGTTGTTCTTCTCTTTCCATGACCCTGGCCAATGCCCGTTTTTCCTGGTCGTGCAACAGTGAAATAATCAGGCTGAACAGGAAACCTACGCCAACCAAAAACGCGATGCGTAGCATTTCTCTGATGCTGCCGATATAAACCGAATGGTAAGGCTCGACTAAAAAATAAACGCTTACTGCCGCACTCAACAGGGTAGTGAAAAGCCCGGCCTTTAAGCCGCCGCACCAGGCGGCGAAAGCAATAACGACTAAAAAAAGCAGTAACGGTGATGAGTCCCCGAAAATAAATTGAAGGTCTTTTAAAACCAGCAAGATAACAGCAACCCCCAGTATTGAGGCCAGATAAATGTTGCTGAAAAAATATTTGATATGATTCATCTAGTAGCATCCTATCAACTTGGTAGCCATAGATTCTCCAATGCATCAGCATACCTAAAAATACAAAGTGGAAAAGTTTCCGTTATAGTTACCGCCAATAACTTGCCACAGTTCACAATAATACTCATAAGCCAATAAACGAAGAACAGATCCAATAAATGTCCACGAAAGACACAAAAATTTCATGGCTTTTGTGATCTTCACAAAATCACCTTTTTACCTGTTATTTATTAATGGGAGGTTACATTTGATTTGGTGCAGGTTAAAAATTATATTCCCCCTTTCCTTAACCAAAAAACCATCGGGTATTATGCAAACAGCCATAGGGTAATTTGTACAATTTATTCAATCAATAGGTATTATTACGTAATTCGGAAAATTCAAATAAGGTGATTTCCCAGCAATAACATCACTTAATGAGCATCGCCTATAAAAATAGAGTCCACGTTTAACACGAACGGCTTTGTGGTTCGGGTATGCGTTGGAAAGACAAAGGCGCCAAAGTCATTTTATCGTTACGCGCCTTAGTGCAATCCAAAGGACGATGGCAACAGTTTTGGCATAAGGTTGATCAATATATTACAAGGCCTTAGCTAACCGGAAATGCCCCAGACACCAAATTTTAGACATAAAAAAACCGACACAAGGTCGGCATTTTTAAGGATATTCATGGTGCCCAGGGGCGGAATCGAACCGTCGACACGAGGATTTTCAGTCCTCTGCTCTACCGACTGAGCTACCTGGGCATTTTTGAGGTGTTGCGTTTTTTGCAGTGGTGCCCAGGGGCGGAATCGAACCGTCGACACGAGGATTTTCAGTCCTCTGCTCTACCGACTGAGCTACCTGGGCTTGCCTACAAAAGAGCGCCATTAGACTCGATTCTGCGCCATCAGTCAATCAATAATGTTTTTTTATTCGGGCTAATTTCGCTCAGTCTGGGCATTTTTCGGACTAAACTGCTTAATAATAAAGCTAAAAACTGTTTTTACATTACCTCTACTCAAGATCATCTGCTGGATAAACCTTGCCAGCTCAATCTAGTAAAAGCTTTGGCGATACAGGAATCCGCCACTAAAGCCTATCCACGCCCTCATTTTTTCGCACATTTAAGTTCAGACCATGTAAAATTGCTGCCCATGTGTTTGTAATTTTTAGGATGTTAATGTGTTTAGAGGAACAACAATACTGTCTGTTCGCCGTGGCGACAAAGTGGTAATCGGCGGTGACGGCCAAGTCACCCTGGGTAATACGGTGATGAAAGGCAATGCCCGCAAGGTACGCCGTTTATATCACGATAAAGTCATTGCCGGTTTTGCCGGTGCAACGGCTGATGCGTTTACTTTATTCGAGCATTTTGAAGGCAAGCTGGAAAAGCATCGCGGCAATTTGACCCGCGCCGCAGTGGAAATGGCCAAAGACTGGCGCACCGACCGCGCTTTGCGCAAGCTGGAGGCATTACTGACCATTGCCGATGCCAAAACGTCTCTGATTATTTCCGGTACTGGCGATGTTATTGAGCCTGAATTCGACTTGATGGCGATTGGTTCAGGCGGGGCTTTTGCGCAAGCCGCTGCCCGCGCTTTACTGGAAAACACCAATCTTAGCGCACGCGAAATTGTCGAACGGTCGTTGAATATCGCTGCCGATATTTGCATTTATACCAACCACAATTTGCGTATTGAAGAATTGGATGCTGAACCAAACGAGCGATCTTTTGATTCGACTAATCTTTGATTTTTGCCTTTGAGTTCTATAGCAGAACTCGACGCTGAACCTAACGAGCAAACAAATGACTCAAATGACTCCCAAAGAAATCGTAATTGAGCTGGACAAGCATATTGTCGGCCAAGGCAATGCTAAACGCTCTGTCGCCATTGCCTTGCGCAACCGCTGGCGTCGCCAGCAGGTTGACCCTGCACTGCGCGAAGAAATCACCCCGAAAAATATTTTGATGATCGGCCCTACCGGCGTCGGCAAAACTGAAATTGCCCGCCGTCTGGCGCGTTTGGCCAATGCGCCGTTCATTAAAATTGAAGCGACCAAATTTACTGAAGTCGGCTATGTCGGCCGCGATGTCGATTCCATCATCCGCGATTTAGTCGATAGTGCGATCAAAATGACCCGCACTATTGAAATGGACAAGGTTGAAACCAAGGCGTTTGATGCCGCCGAAGAGCGGATTCTGGATATTTTATTGCCACGGGCAAATGGCGGCATGCTGTCGGACACCGAGGAAGCGACTCGGCAAAAAATGCGTAAAAAATTGCGCGAAGGCGCTCTGGACGATAAGGATATTGAAATCGACGTGCATCTAGCACCAATGGGCGTTGAAATCATGGCGCCTCCGGGCATGGAAGAAATGACCAGCCAACTGCAGGGTATGTTCCAGAATCTGGGCTCGGGCAAAACCCGTTCGCGCAAGATGAAAATCGACAAGGCGCTGAAAGTGTTGCAGGATGAAGAAGCGTCGAAAATGGTTAATGAAGATGATATTCGCCTGCGCGCAGTTGAATCGGTCGAGCAAAACGGCATTGTGTTTTTGGATGAAATCGACAAAATCTGCAAACGCGCGGAGCTAGGCGGCGGTGAAGTGTCGCGCGAGGGCGTACAGCGCGATTTGTTGCCGCTGGTTGAAGGCACCACCGTCAGTACCAAATACGGCACGGTTAAAACCGACCATATTCTGTTTATCGCTTCCGGCGCTTTTCATTTGACCAAACCGTCGGATTTAATCCCCGAACTGCAAGGGCGCTTTCCTATCCGCGTCGAACTGGACGCGCTGTCGGCCGATGATTTTGTGCGTATTTTGACCGAACCCGATGCCTCGCTGACCGAGCAATATATTGCCTTATTGGCAACCGAAGGCGTATCGCTGGCGTTTTCCGAAGACGGCATCAAGCGTATTGCCGAGTTTGGCTGGCAGGTCAATGAAACCACTGAAAATATTGGCGCCCGACGTTTGCACACGGTTCTGGAGCGTTTGCTGGAAGACATTTCCTACAATGCCCCGGATTTGATGGGCAACCATATCCTGATCGATGCCGCTTATGTCAATGCACATTTGGCCGAGTTTGTTGAAGACGAGGATTTGAGCCGGTATATTTTGTAATTATGTAGGGTACGCTGTGCGTACCTTTTAGCCGTCAAGGGTACGCACAGCGTACCCTACACAACAACATTAAAAGCCATGCGCCTAACCGCCAAACCCAGCAACACCCATCCCACTGAAATCAAGTTGCATCAACTGTCCAATATCGTTGAAATCAGTTTCGATGATGGCAGCGTGTTTAAATTGCCGTGCGAATATCTGCGCGTGTACACGCCATCGGCAGAAGCGGTCGGCCACGCGCCTGGGCAGGAAGTGCTGCAGGTCGGCAAAGAAGACGTCAGCATTAAGGAGATCAAGCCGATCGGCAATTATGCGATAGCGCCGACCTTTAGCGACGGCCATAACAGCGGCATTTATACCTGGGACTTATTGTATAAATTGGGCGCCGAATACCAGGATTTATGGGCGGCCTATCTGCATAATCTGGAAGCCGCCGGCTATCAGCGCAAACAGCCGATGCAAAACTAACTTTATTGCCGCAAGTCGCGACGTGGGCGTCGCTCCCACCAATGAACTATTGATACACAGGTATAACAAATGACCAACACCACTCATTTCGGCTTTAAACAAGTCGCCACCGAAGACAAAGTCAACTTAGTACGCGGCGTCTTCGATTCGGTTGCCGGACAATACGACATCATGAACGACCTGATGTCGCTGGGCATACACCGTATATGGAAACGCGTTGCCGTGCAATTGAGCAATGTGCGCAAAGGCGATCAGGTGCTGGATTTGGCGGGCGGCACTGGCGATTTGACCACGTTGTTCGAAAAACGTGTAGGCCAAGAAGGCCAAGTGGTTTTGGCTGATATTAATTCCGAAATGTTGCGCACTGGCCGCGACCGGCTGATTGATCGGGGCTTGGTCGGCAATATCCGCTACGCCCAAGTCAATGCCGAGTGCCTGCCTTTTGAGGACAATACTTTCGATTGCGTGTGCATCGCTTTTGGCTTGCGCAACGTCACCGACAAAGATGCGGCGCTGCGTTCGATGCACCGTGTGCTGAAACCGGGCGGCCGTGTCATCGTGCTGGAATTCTCGCATCCGGTCGATAAAATCACCGAACAGGTTTACGATTTTTATTCGTTCAAACTGCTACCCAAAATCGGCAAATTTGTCGCCAAAGATGAAGACAGTTACCGTTATCTGGCTGAATCGATCCGTATGCACCCCAAGCAGGACGAGCTGAAAAAAATGATGGAAAACGCAGGCCTTGAACGCTGTGAATATTTCAACATGACCCAAGGCATCGTCGCTGTTCACAGAGGTTATAAAATCTAGCATGACCATCAAACCGTTGCTGATAAGCGCACTGGAAACCGCGCTGAACCAATATCTGGCCTTGGATCAAGACAGCGGCTATTTTTTAACGCCGCTGGCCGGTAAAGTCATTGCTGTGACCATAAAGCCGTTTGATGAAACCCTTTACCTGTGCCCAACCACCGATTCGATTCAATGTCTGGATCAGTTTCCAGGCCAAGCCGACACGCACTTGACCGGCTCGATGTTGGCGCTGGGCTTAATGGGGCTCAGCGCGACGCCGATGCGTTCGATTTTTTCCGGCGAGGTAACAATCGAAGGCGATATGCACATCGGGCGCAAATTTCAGGAACTGTTCGCCAAACTGGATATTGATCTGGAAGAAAAACTGTCGCAATTCACCGGCGATATTATCGCGCACAAAGTCGCCAACTTTTTCCGTGCCGGACAAAGCTGGGGTAAAGATTCGCTGGAAACTTTCAGGCTAAATGCCAAAGAATTTTTACAGGAAGAAACCCGCGATTTACCGGCTGCGCCTGAAGTGGATATTTATGCAGCCCACGTTGATGAATTGCGCACCGATGTTGACCGCCTACAAAGCCGGATTGAGCGACTGAAAAATACATTGCAAAACAAATCTTAATTATTCACCACGAAGGCACGAAGAACACGAAGTTTTACCTTGTTTTTCTTCGTGTCTTCGTGATGAATTTAGAGCTTAAAAACACAGCCAGCCCTACACACAAAGGTAACCCGTGATCCACCCTAAATTATTAGTGCGCCTGATCCATATTAACTGGGTTCTGGTCTTTCACGGCCTGGACGAAATCGTGTTAAAAACCCATTTATTCCGGCCTATCCGTTATGTGGCGATTTTATCGCCCAATTACTGGCTCAAGCGCCGCGAAGAACCGCGCGCTGTCAGAATACGCCGCGCGCTGGAAGATTTGGGGCCCATTTATGTCAAATTCGGCCAAGCCTTGTCTACGCGCAAAGATTTACTGCCGGAAGATATTGCCGACGAACTGGTCAAGCTACAGGACAAAGTGCCGCCTTTTGGCAATGACATTGCCCGCGCCATTATCGAAAAAGAACTCGGCCTGTCTATTGATGAAGCCTTTGCCGAATTTGACCCAAGCCCACTGGCGTCGGCATCGGTCGCGCAAGTGCATGGCGCTGTCTTGCACAGCGGCGAAAGTGTCGTCGTCAAGGTCTTGCGCCCGGACATAGAAAGCCGCATTCGCTCAGACATCGGCCTGCTTTATGAACTGGCGCGTTTTGCCGAACGCTTCTGGGCCGACGCCAGACGCTTGCGCCCGGTCGATGTGGTCGCCGAATTTGAACGCACCACCCTGGATGAACTCGATCTAGTCAGGGAAGCGGCCAATGCCGCCAAAATACGCCGTAACTTTGAAGGCTCGGACATTATCTACATCCCGGAAATCCACTGGCCGCTAACGCGCCAAAAAGTGCTGGTGATGGAGCGTATTCACGGCATTCCGGTGGGCAACATTGATGAACTGAGAGCAGGCGGCGCCGATTTTAAATTGCTCGCCGAACGCGGCGTAGAAATCTTTTTTACCCAGGTGTTCCGCGATAATTTTTTTCATGCCGACATGCACCCGGGCAATATTTTTGTCGACCTGCCGGCCAAATATATCGCCATTGATTTTGGCATCGTCGGCACCTTATCGCTGTCCGACCAGCATTATCTGGCAGAAAATTTTCTGGCTTTTTTCAACCGCGATTACCGCAAAGTCGCCGAAATGCATGTTGAATCAGGCTGGGTTTCCAGCTCGACCCGTATCGAAGAATTCGAATCGGCCATCCGTAGCGTGTGCGAGCCGATCTTTGAAAAGCCGCTAAAAGACATTTCCTTCGGCCAACTGCTGCTGCGTTTATTCCAGACTGCCCGCCGTTTCGATATGCATGTTCAGCCGCAACTGGTGTTGCTGCAAAAAACCCTGCTTAATATCGAAGGTCTAGGACGCCAGCTTTACCCCGATTTGGACTTGTGGCAAACCGCCAAGCCGTTTCTTGAAAAATGGTTTCATCAGCGGGTAGGCCCTAAAGCCAAAATCGACAAACTGATCAAACAATTTCCTGAATTTGCCGAACAGTTTCCCGAAATTCCGTCGCTGATTTACAAGGCGCTGGACAATGCCGCCCACGCCAAGCAGCAGGCGGACGCGCAAAACAGGGAATTAATGTTATTACGGCAGCAAATGGATAATAATCATCGCAGGACGGTTTGGGCGATGTTGGCCAGCGCGGCAGTTATTAGCGTGGCGCTGTTGTTTCAATAAAACCCAGTTTTTTTTCATACAAGCATCAGAGGTATAAAAAATGGTCACACTAGAAACCCCCATTTGTGATTTCGGCAAAAAAGCCATCGATTTTGAACTGCCCGGCGTTGACGGGCGCACTTGGTCTTTGCAACAGTGCATGGGCAAAAACGGCCTGTTGGTGATGTTTATCTGCAACCATTGCCCCTACGTCAAAGCCGTGCAAGAGCGTATTGTCAAAGATGCCCGCGAGCTGAAAGCACTCGGTGTTGAATCGGTCGCGATTATGTCTAACGATACCGTTGAATATCCCGCCGATTCGTTCGACAACATGAAAATTATGTCAGAACAATTAAACTTTAGTTTCCCTTATTTATTCGATGAAACACAAGAAATCGCCAAGGCTTATGGCGCTATCTGTACCCCCGATTTTTTTGGCTATAATGCCGATTTTGAACTGCAATACCGGGGTCGAATCGACGCCAGCCGCAAAGAAACCGCGCCGGAAGGCACCAAGCGGGAATTGTTCGAGGCAATGAAACTGATTGCCGAAACCGGCCACGGCCCGAAAGAGCAAATCAACAGCATCGGCTGTTCGATTAAATGGAAGCAGGAATAAGCGAAGCGCTTATCAACGAAAAACCACCTCGTTTTGCGGGAGCGGTCGGGTGACCGCTCCCGCCATTACTAAAAAACGACTTCTGAAATACAACCCACAACAATGAGAACGTACTATGTCAATTAAAAGAATGGAAGATTTGGACTTATCCGGCAAGCGGGTATTAATCCGTCAGGATCTGAACGTGCCGGTCAAAAACGGCCAAGTGACCAGCGACATCCGCATCCAAGCCAGCGTACCGACGATTGAAAAAGCCCTAGCTGCAGGCGCGGCGGTGATGCTGATGTCGCATTTAGGGCGTCCGGTTGAAGGCCAATATGACGAAGAATCGTCCTTAAAACCGGTTGCGGAACGCTTATCCAGCTTATTGGGCAAACCGGTCAGGCTGGAAAAAGACTGGATCGACGGCATCACTATCGCGCCGGGCGAAGTCGTGTTATGCGAAAACGTGCGTTTTAATGCTGGCGAAGGCAAAAATAATGACGAACTGGGCAAAAAAATGGCGGCGCTGTGCGATATTTTTGTCATGGACGCTTTCGGCACCGCACACCGGGCGCAGTCGTCCACCCACAGCGTGGCCAAATTCGCGCCGATTGCCTGCGCCGGGCCGTTATTGTCCAACGAATTGGACGCACTGGGCAAAGCCCTGAAAACACCGACCAAACCACTGATTGCGATTGTCGGCGGCTCTAAAGTGTCGACTAAACTGACGGTATTAAAATCGCTGTCGGAAAAAGTCGACCAGTTAATCGTCGGCGGCGGCATTGCCAACACTTTTATCGCGGCAGCCGGTTTCCCGGTCGGCAAATCATTGTATGAAGCCGATCTGGTTGACGAAGCCAAACGCTTGATGGCGGAAGCCAAAAGCAACGGCTCTGACATTCCTGTCCCGGTCGATGTGGTATGCGCGAAAGAATTTTCCGAAACCGCTGTTGCCACCGTTAAAAAAGTCGCCGATGTGGAAGCCGACGACATGATTATGGACATCGGCCCCGAGACGGCAAAACAGTATGCGGAACTGTTAAAAAGCGCCGGTACTATCGTTTGGAACGGCCCAGTCGGCGTGTTTGAATTCGACCAGTTCGGCGAAGGCACTAAAGCACTGGCAACAGCCATTGCCGAAAGCAAGGCCTTTTCGATTGCAGGCGGCGGTGATACCTTGGCGGCCATCGACAAATACGGCATTAATGATGACGTTTCCTACACGTCGACCGGCGGCGGCGCTTTCCTTGAATTTCTTGAGGGTAAGGAACTTCCTGCCGTTTCTGTGTTAGAATCCGAATAAAACAGGCACAAGACGAAGGGCGAAAGGCGAATAACCTTTTGCCTTTCGCTTTTTTACCTTCCCCCTCCCCAATCAGGATTAAAAATGGCCAGAGTCACCATCGAAGATTGTTTAGAACATGTTGAAAACCGCTTCAAACTGGTTTTATTAGCCAGCACCCGGGCGCGCCAACTGCAACACGGCGCCACTGAATTTGTAACACGCGGTAAGGACAAAGACACCGTTGTCGCCTTACGCGAAATAGCGGAAGGTCACGTCACCCCTGAAAATGTCGCACTGTTACATCGTGTCGGTGAAACCCACGACCACCAAAGCCCAACCTTCTAAGCGAGTTATTTATGCTGGAAATAGCCGACACAATTGAGCGTGAACTGCCCCAGGACAAACTGGTCAGGCGTTTATGCGAAACATTGTCCGGCTATCTGGATCAAGCCCAAATCGACCAATGCGTCCTGGCTTATGAGCTTGGCGTCATCGCCCATGCGGGTCAATTCCGTAAAAGCGGGGAGGCCTATATTTGCCATCCCGTTTCTGTTGCCATCACGCTGGCAGAAATGCACATGGATGCCAATGGCATCATGGCGGCTATCCTGCATGATGTTATTGAAGACACTCCGATCAGTAAAAAAGAACTGGCCAATCAGTTCGGTGAAGAAGTCGCCGAACTGGTCGACGGGGTTACCAAATTAACCAAAATCGACACCAAATCACATGCCGAAGCCCAGGCGGAAAATGTCCGCAAAATGTTTCTGGCCATGGCCAACGATTTGCGCGTCATTATCGTCAAGCTGGCAGACCGTCTGCATAATATGCAGACGCTCGGCGTTATGCCGCCGCCAAAAAAACGCCGTATTGCCCGCGAAACCCTGGATATTTACGCGCCGATTGCTAATCGCCTAGGCATGAATAATATCCGCCAAAAGCTCGAATCGTTGAGTTTTGAAGCGATGTACCCGGTGCGTTACAAAGTATTAAATAATGCCGTCAAAAAAGCGCGGGGCAACCGCCGCAAAATCGTCGATATTATAGAAAACAGCATAAAAAACCGCCTGGACGAGGCCGCCATCAATTGCGACGTGGCCGGGCGAGAAAAAAATCTGTACAGCATTTATAAAAAAATGCTTACCAAAAAAATCCCCTTGGCTGACGTTTTCGACGTCTACGCGTTCCGTATTTTTTGTGATGATGTCGATACCTGCTACCGCGTTCTGGGCATTATGCACAACCTGTACAAACCCATTCCCGGGCGCTTTAAAGACTATATCGCCTTGCCCAAAGCCAACGGCTACCAATCGTTGCACTCGGTATTAATGGGGCCTTACGGCGTCCCCATTGAAGTCCAAATCAGAACCCATGAAATGCACCGCATGTCAGAATCCGGCATTGCCGCGCATTGGCTGTATAAATCCGACGACAACAAGGCCGAAAAGTTTCAGGACCACGCCAACGAATGGCTACGCGATTTGCTGGAAATCCAGAAATCCGCCGGTGATTCGCTGGAATTTATCGATAACCTGAAAGTCGACCTGTTTCCGCAGGAAGTCTTTGTCTTTACACCGCAGGGCGCCATTATCAAGCTGCCGCACGGCGCCAGCATCATCGACTTTGCCTATGCCGTACATACCGATGTCGGCAATGCCTGCGTTTCTGCAAGAATCGACAGAAAACTGGTGCCGCTGCAAACCAAGCTGGAAAACGGCTTTACTGTGGAAATTATTACTGCGGAGTGGGGCAAGCCTAACCCGCTGTGGCTTAACAATGTAATAACCGCCAAAGCCCGTTCCGGCATCCGCAACTATCTGAAGCACTTTAAACAACAGGAAGCCATTAGCCTTGGCCGCCGCTTACTGGAAAAAGAGTTGCTAGTGCTGCATTTGCACCTCGAAGACATTGACGCGGACAAACTGCAAGCCCTGCTTCAGCTGATGTCGAAACCATCGCTGGATGATTTACTAGAAGACATCGGCATGGGCAACCAGATGCCGTTTTTAGTCGCCAAACATATCGCCCAGGATGATATTCATGCCACCGTCAAACTCGATGACAACGACCAAACCAAAAAACAACCGCTGATTATCAAAGGCACCGAAGGCATGGTCATCACCCTGGCCAAATGCTGCCGGCCCATTCCCGGCGACTCGATTATCGGTTATTTTAATCCCGGCAAAGGCATCGTCGTGCATCATCACGAATGCCGCAACAGCAGCTTGGTCAAAAAGAAACAGACCAACTGGCTGGATGTTGAATGGAGCGCCGATGCCGTCGGCGATTTCCCGGCTGAACTGCGCATCGAAGTGCTTAACCAGCGCGGTTCGCTGGCGACCATCGCCTCGACCATTTCCGAACTGAATTCCAACATTGAAAACGTCACTGTCGTCGATCAGGATGACCGTATTTGCGTCGATTTAATCACCCTGACCGTCAAAGATCGGGTGCATCTGGCCAAAATCATGCGTCGTCTGAAAGAACTGTCCATCGTTTTGAAACTGACCCGTGTTAAAGCTTAAAGGATCCGCCATGACCAAGCACATCATCCATACCGATAACGCCCCGCAAGCCATCGGCACTTATTCACAAGCGGTCAGGGTCGACCGCACCGTTTATCTGTCCGGGCAAATTCCCTTAGTGCCTGCAACGATGACGCTGATTGAAGGCGACATCAGCGCCCAAATCACCCAGGTATTCGACAATCTGCAAGCGGTTGCCGAAGCGACTGGTGGCGATTTTTCCGACATCGTCAAATTGAATGTTTTTTTGACCGACCTGGCGCATTTCCCCATCGTCAACGACATCATGGGGCGCTATTTCCAGCCGCCCTACCCTGCCCGCGCCGCCATCGGCGTTGCCGCCTTGCCCAAAGGCGCTGATGTGGAAATGGATGCGATTATGGTGTTAAAGCCGCAGCAATATCCGGCTTCCTGACCGATACCAATCCGGGGCAGCACTCAGGACACGTGTGCAAACGAGGCAAAGCAATGAACGCCCTAAACCAACCGGTCGGCATACTCGCAGGAATAGGCAGCCAAACCGCCAACCGCCTGCAAAAACTCGGCCTGCACACGCTTCAGGACTTGCTGTTCCATCTGCCCCTGCGTTACGAAGACCACACCCGCGCTTATGCCATCGGCTCACTCAGATCGGGCATGACCGCGCTGATCAGCGGCAAAGTTGAATTTATCGACGTTCTGGACAAAGGCCGAAAAAGCCTGATTTGCCGCATCAGCGACGGCACCGGCTTTATCAACCTGAGATTTTTCCATTTCAGCGCCAACCAGCACAACACGCTAAAACCCGGCACGGCCATCAGTTGTTTTGCCGAAGTACGCTACGGTTTTGCCGGTCTGGAAATGATCCATCCTGAATACAAAGTCATCGCCGATGTGGGCGACTGTATCACCCAAGCCCGCTTGACCCCGGTTTATCCGCTAACCGAAGGCCTCAACCAAAGTGTCGTGCGCAAAGCGGTCGCACAGGCCTTGGACTTATGCCAACAAGCCCCCGAACTGCTGACCGACTGGATACCCGAACCGGTGTTACAGCACTATCACTACCCCAGCCTTAGCGATGCCATACAAACCCTGCATGCGCCGGACGAATCGGTGTCGATTGAAGCCTTGCAAAACGGCAGCGTACCCGCGCTCAAGCGGCTGGCCTTTGAAGAACTGCTGGCGCATTATTTGAGCCTTCGCACCACCCGACATAAAGCCAAAGCCTGGCAAGCGCCGTCATTTTTTGCAGGGCAAGCCGGCAAAATCGCCACCGAACATTTTCTCAATGCCCTGCCCTTTAAGCTGACCGGCGCACAGCAGCGGGTCATTGCCGACATTGAAGCCGACTGCCTGTCGCAACAGCCGATGATGCGCCTGGTACAAGGCGATGTCGGCTCCGGCAAAACCGTGGTTTCCGCCTACGCCGCCTTATTGGCGTTGACCGCCGGTTATCAGGTTGCGGTGATGGCGCCGACCGAATTATTGGCGGAACAGCATAAGCGCAACTTCAGCACTTGGTTCGACGGCTTTGATACCCAAGTGCTGTACCTGACCGGACAAATCAAAGGCAATGCCCGAAAAGACGTGCTGCAAGCACTTGAAGACGGCAGCGCCGGCATCATCATCGGCACCCATGCCTTGTTTCAGGACGCCGTTAATTTCCACCGTCTCGGCTTGATTATCATTGATGAACAGCACCGTTTTGGTGTTCATCAGCGTTTGGCTCTCAGGGAAAAAGGCCAGCAAAACGACAGTCGGCCACATCAATTGGTGATGACCGCGACGCCGATTCCCCGCACACTGGCCATGCTGCAATACTCCGATTTGGATATTTCGATTATCGACGAACTGCCGCCGGGCAGAAAACCCATCGTCACCAGCGTGATTCCTGCCGAACGGCGCGACGCCGTGATCGAGCGGATTAATAGCTGGGTCGGCAACAAAAAACAGGTCTATTGGGTATGTACGCTGATTGAAGAATCGGAAATCCTACAATGCGAAGCGGCGGAAAAAACCGCAGAACGGCTGACTGAAGCGTTGCCGAATGTGCGTATTGCCCTGATTCACGGGCGCATGAAATCCAGCGAAAAAGACGCTGTGATGCAGGATTTTAAAAATCACCGGATTGATTTATTGGTCGCCACCACCGTCATCGAAGTCGGCGTTGACGTACCCAATGCTGGGCTAATGATCATCGAAAACCCGGAGCGCCTGGGTCTGTCGCAACTGCATCAATTGCGCGGCCGGGTCGGTCGCGGCAGTGACGACAGCTATTGTCTGCTGATGTACCAAGCGCCGTTGTCCGACACCGCCCGCCATCGCTTAGGTGTATTGCGCGACAGCAACGACGGCTTTGTCATCGCCGAAAAAGACCTGGAATTGCGCGGCCCCGGCGAAGTCATGGGCACCCGGCAGACCGGACAAATGCATTTTAAAATTGCCGATTTGACCCGCGATGCCGATGTGCTGGCCGCCGTGCAAAAAATTGGCGACCGTTTTTTTACTCAATCGCCGCAGTCAATACAACCCTTGTGCGACCGTTGGCTAAACGCAAGCACAGACTATTCAGAGGTTTAACCCCGTTGTCCCAAAAAAGTTTTTTATTCAAACAAGAACCCTTGTGGCTGGAAAATCGCGCCGGCACCCGTCACACCCTGCCGGAAAATGTGCAGTCGTGGGTTTACGAACCCGGCTCACTGACCCAGCGCCTGCGTGATTATTACGGCGACGCAGTGGGCGTTAAAATCCTGCGCCAACACTGGTACACGCCGTTTTTAAGCGAGCGCCGACTGCTCAAACTGCACGAAAACAAATACAGCCTGATCCGCGAAGTGCTGCTCCATGCCGACGGCAAACCATTGATTTTAGCTAGAACCATCATTCCGGCAAAAACCATCAAAGCGGCCCAACGCAATCTAGCGCATTTGGGCAATCGTCCGCTGGGAGAAATCATTTTTGCCTATCCCAAACTGGAACGCATCGAAATGGATGTCACCTTAATCGAGCCAAAAACATGGCATCCGGCTGCGCTTGCCCAAGCCCAAATCCAGCAAGCGACCTGGGGCAGACGCACCGTGTACGCAATAGCCCACCGGCAAATGCTGGTCAGTGAGTTTTTTTTGCCGGGCAGTTTGGAGATTTTTTAGCTTAGATGTAACGGCTATCTGCTCAGCGGAACAAGAAATGGCCTTAGTTATGCCGCTATAATGTCAGCATGGTGATGGTCGGTGAGCTTAACTGGCTGTCCTGATGAAAACCGCGCACGACAATGACGTTGTCGCCTGCATTGGCCAGCGCTGTTTCAATGGCATAGCGTCGGGCCAGTTTGTTGGGATGGGCGTGCCCGGCTTCATCCGAGTGCATCGGCACCACGCCCCAATAAAGGTTCATCCGCTGGCACACCCATTTATTGGCGCTAATGGCAATCAGCGGCGCCGCCGGTCTTGCCGAACTCAAGGTCACTACCGACATGCCGCCGCTGGTGATGCTGACAATGGCTTTTGCATGTAGGTCAAAGCAAAGCTGGGCGGTGGCGTCGGCAACGGCATCACCGAAAGGCAGCGGTTTGAGTTCATTATCGCGGTGCGCCAATTTGCCGAAAACATCCTGTTCCCTCATAAACGCCTCGGTCTGCTTGATGACCTTGGACATGATTTCCACCGCCTCCACCGGAAAATAACCGGCGGCCGTTTCACCCGACAGCATCACCGCATCAGTGGAGGAATAAACGGCATTCGATATGTCGGCCACTTCGGCGCGGGTCGGCCTTGAGCTTTCAATCATCGATTCGAGCATTTGCGTGGCGACGATGACCGGTTTATTGAGTGCCCGCGCCGTCTTAATCAGCTGGTGCTGGGCAATCGGCACATCTTCAGGATTCAACTCCACGCCCAAATCGCCTCGGGCAATCATGATCGCATCAGCGGCGTTAATGATGTCCTGCCCGTTGGCCAAGGCCTCCGGTTTTTCGATTTTGGCGATAATATGGGTATCGTAGCCGTTTGAGACAATCAGTTGGCGCAGATCGGTAATGTCTTCGGCCTTCCTGACGAACGACAGCGCCAGGTAATCAACGCCCAAATCCAAGGCAAACAACGCATCGGCGCGGTCTTTGTCGGTCAGCGACGGGCAGGACACATTGACGCCGGGCAAGTTGATACCTTTGTTATTTTTTAATTCGCCGCCGTAAATAACTTCACAATCAATATCTTGGCCTTGCTTTGCTCTTACCCTGAGTTCGAACTTGCCGTCGTCCAGCAGAATGCGGTCGCCTACCGTCACATCGTCGGCCAAGGCAAGATATTGGCAAGGGATAAGCCCGGCTTCGCCCAGCACATCGCGGGTTGTCACCACCAGATGATCACCTTTTTTCAAGATAATACTGCCGTTTTTAAATTTTCCGGTTCTAATTTTCGGGCCGCAAAGGTCGGCAAAAATGGCAATATGCAGATTCAAGGCCGCAGCCGATTCCCTGATTAATTGATACAACTTGCGGTGACTGTCATGTTCGCCGTGGGACATGTTCAGCCGGAACACATTGACGCCCGCCCGGATAAGGTTGCAGATAACCTCCTGCGTGTCTGACGCAGGCCCTAGCGTGGCAATGATTTTTGTCTTGCGGCTGGAAAGGTGGGGCATATTGACACGGATAGTCATGTTATAAGTCCTTGTTGATGTTGTTTATTAGAATAACTGTTAACTGTTTTAATGGCTTCCCATTTAAAGCGGGACAAAAATGCCAAAAAGACCTGCCAGGTCTGCCCCGTGTTACGCCTACGTCGCGACTGGAGTTTATCAACAGGGTTCGATAATCGATCAAGAATTAAAAACTTGAGCATCGAGTATTAAGGCAATCCTTACCCCTATTCTAAAGGAAGGGGGCTTTACAAACTATTTTGGTAGAATGTTGCCAAACAAGCCCCCCATTCTCAAAGAATTTTAAAAAATTATGCCGGAAACCAATGAAACTGTAGTCATTTATCACGCCGATTGCCTCGATGGCCTGGGTGCCGCGTGGAGCGCATTTTGCCAACTGGGCGAGCAAAGCCGTTACCTCCCGGTACACCACGGCGACGAAGTTCCTGGCTTTAAGCCCGGCGCCGTGCTTTATATCGTGGATTTTTGCTACCCGCCGCAACTATTGGTTGAGGCCGCCGCGAAGGCGGGCCGGGTCATCGTGATTGACCACCATATCACCGCACTGGAACAATGTGCCGATTTTTTCAAAACACAGCCACAGCCTGAAAACCTGTCGCTCAATTTCGATATGTCACGGAGCGGATGTATCTTGGCCTGGCAGCATTTTTTCCATGATACGGCGCCACCAAAAATCCTGTTGCATATCGAAGACCGCGACCTTTGGCGCTTCAAACTGGACGGCACCCGTGAAATAACCACAGCACTGTATGAAAAAACCGCGATTAATTTTGCCGATATAGGCACCATTGATTTGGCGGAGTTATTGGCAGTGGGTCGGATACAAATGAAGCAACTGGCAAGCATGGTGCAAAGGCTGGCCAAATCCGCGCACAGTGTCTCAATCGCAAATCGGGTTGGGCTTGCCGTTAACGCGCCGTCATTTTTCTCCAGCGACCTCGGCCATTTGCTGGCCGAAAAATCAGGGACGTTTGGCATGACTTACCAATACAACGGCAAGAAACAGCAATGGAATTTCTCGCTACGTTCAATCGGCGATTACGATGTGGCGCATCTGGCACTGGATTTTGGCGGCGGCGGACACAAAAATGCGGCGGGGTTTTCCTTGGCTAACAACCCGTTTTTCTAAGGCCGTTTAGTCCCAACGATTGTCCCTGACCTGCACCCTGCCATTTTCGATTCTAACCGGGAAGCAGGCAATATCTTCATAAGCAGGCGGTGATTTTACCGCGCCGGTTTTCACGCAAAAACGTGCGCCGTGGCGGGGACAGATAATCTCGCCGCCCTCTAGCCTGCCACTGGCAATTTCCCCGCCATCGTGGGTGCAGACATCTTCGAGCGCATAATAGTTGCCCTCAAGCTTAAAAATGGCGACATCAGTGCCATCAACATCAATGACTATATTTTCGCCATCCGCCAGCGCATTTTCATCGGCTACATCTATCCAATCCGACATTTTTTTACCCATTATTGTTTCAAATAAACATCATAACGCAGCAACTTGCCCTGAAAACTCTGGCTTGGCTTGCCGCCTAAAGGTTCGGCATCATCGGGACTTTTTACCACCACACGCTTTCCGGCGGCGTTTAAAGCGGCCTCAAACAACTGCCCCTTATCCTGGTCGTCGCCCAACAGGTCGCGCAACACCCTCATCGATTTTTTGGCTAAGGCGGATTTTTTGCGCTTGGGCGGGAACATCGGGTCAAGATAAATGCAATCAGGCGGCGTTTCCAGATTAGCTAACACATCAATGGCATTGCCTTGCAGCAAGCGGGGCGGCTCAAGATTAAGCCGCTGCATCCAGTCCAGTTGAGCCAAGCGGGCAAAGCCGTCTGCCAGCAATTCGGCCATGACAGGCGAGCGTTCGATACAGGTCAACTCGTAACCCATACGAAAAATATGCAAGCTGTCTTGCCCCCAGCCGGTCGTCGCATCAACCACGGTTCGAGTTTTGCGGCCCAGCGCCTGAGCCAACGCGCCGTCTTTGGGCGCAGGCCATGAGCGTTGTTCACCGTTGCGCGGCTCAATGTCGACAGTCAGGCCGCCTTTTTTGAGCAGCTCCCTATCGAGCAGCTTTAAACAGCCGTCGCGCCAAGTTAAAAAGAATGCCTCTGGATTATCGCTATTAAGCGATTCATAGAAAGGCACGGCTAATCTTTCGGCAAGTTGCCGGAACGGCTGAATATCGCCCTGCCCTGGGTAAAGTACGGCCAGCTTTATCGCCAAGGATGGTGTGTATGCCGGAAACCTGTCGGGAACAGGTTCGGCGCCGATGTATTCTTGCGATGAAATTTGCGCGACCAAGTCTTACTCTGTAGAAATAGATTTCTGTTCGTTTTTTAACGCCGCATCCAGCGTGTGCCAAGCCAAGGTCGCACACTTGACCCGCGCCGGATATTCACGGACACCGGCCAATACCGCCAGTTTGCCGACCGCTTCAAGATTCATCTGCTCATCTTTACCGGTGGTCATCTCATGGAATTTCTTAAACAAGTCCTCGGCTTCCTGTTCGGTTTTGCCTTTGACTATCTCGGTCATTAACGAAACCGAGGCCGTCGAAATGGCGCAACCTGAACCCTGAAAACTGGCATCGGTAATAGTATCGCCGTCCATTTTCAAATATAAAGTCAAGCGGTCGCCGCATAACGGGTTAAAACCTTCCACTTTGCGGTCGGCATTTTCCATGACGCGGAAATTGCGCGGGTTGCGGTTGTGGTCGAAAATTACCTCTTGATAGAGGTCGCGTAAATCATCAAACATTATTTGTTCCGTGGAAGATTTTTAATGGAAAATTTCTAATTGCGCTTACTGGTATTATCTAGGAATTAGGTATTTTTTATAATGGTAAACGAGGTAACATTTTTCATCGTTCTAGGCTGATTACCCGCCAAAAGTTTACCCTTAATTTGAATATAATTTCCTGCATTTTTATGAGCTTCAATTGCTTGGTTGTACCACTCGGCATTTAAACTGACTCTTGCACGAATACTTTCTCCATCTTGCTGATAAAGATCTAATATGACATCCCCCGCTCTCTGTTCACTTTCGTCTAAATCGCCAGCCAATGCTTCTACTGTGCCCACAAAAATATCTTCTTTATCCTTTTCCTGATTTTTGAGTTCTTGCCGAATATCTTCGATACGACTGTAATAATCGTGTTGTATTTTGATTGAATTTTTAGTATTTAACGGCTTATTAATGATACTTGCCCATTTGAAATTCAGATACAAATCCGCTTGTTCATTTTCATCTTGGAAATTTATTAAAGCCTTACACATATTAGATGACACGTATGGCGTTGACTCCTCCCGTACGGTTGCTATCAGATGCTCCATTCTGTCAGTTTGAATAGCCTCAACTAACTGGCAAGCCGCGTTATTAATAATTAATGTCGCTTGCCGTACAAAAGGCGTATTTTCAAAAACATCCGCCTGTAAATCCATGGCTTTGACTGGCGTGGATACATTAATAATAAAACTGCCTGTTTCCGTATGTCTAAAACGCGATTTATCTATTAACTGTAGTGCTTCCCGCCGATTCATTTTTGGATGATAAATTTGCGGTTTTAATACACTACATGCTGCGGACAGCAACATATCTTTAGCGCCATTAATCGCTTTTACGGCATAGTTAAGCGAAATGAAAGCCGTTTCATTACGATGATCGACGATGCGAAAACCGATGGCATCATCTTTCATTTCCGATAACTCTGCCATAAGAGTACGCAACGAAATATTTTCTATGTCTATTAATTTACTAATAACCGTTTCCACACAATCTGCGTAATCAACAGCACTATCATCAATAGGAAAAATTAATTGCCTGCGTTTATATTGCTCATTATTAAGCGCATATAAACCGTCTTTAATAGCGGCATCGATCAAACGCCAGCCTCTCGATTTTAGGAAATCTCTTAAATCGGTGGGTGCAATGTTTTCGAAAAAATCTTTATTCATGGCATTAGATAATTCAATGACCCAGTTTTTGACAATGTTTCGAATACACGGAGCAAATTATCAGGAGTCAGTACTTGTTCTTTAGGTATATAAACTGTTTTACCTGTTATATTGCTAGAAGCCTCTGCACCGCGCAAACTGACCCAATAGGCGCCATTTTTTAAGATCAATTGTTCTGGATTCACATTTAACCACTCTTCTTGATTAGAAGGCAAAAACAGCACAACTAATAAACGATGTTGGCTTTTAGTTTCTTCACGCAAAAAATCATATTGTTTTGCACCTTTAAAGAAATAGGAAAAGTGCGCT
>JBLRXA010000045.1:0-22299 GCA_047920955.1 Methylobacter sp.
AAAAAAAGAGTGGCTAAAAACTAAAACAGGCGACAACTATATTGACAAACACCGCAAGCCGACGACTTGGCGCGGAAAATCGATTGTAGCGTTTGGCAAGCACTACGCGACAAAGTTTTGAAGTGATTTCCGTGCGTCCCGCTGTCGTCGATAGCAATATTATTTTTTCCACGTTACCGTTTTAATTAAAGGAGTCGCCGATGACTAACCAGATCAAACCAGCAATCGTTATGCTGCTGCTTTTTACCGTACTGACCGGCATCGCCTATCCGCTGACAGTCACGCTGATCGCGCAAAGCGCATTTCCGAACCAAGCCAACGGCAGCTTGCTCGGCAGTAACGAGCAGCCGCTCGGTTCCGAATTAATCGGTCAAGCGTTTAGCCGCCCCGAATATTTCTGGGGCCGACCTTCGGCGACGCCACCGGCTCCCTATAACGGCGGCGCATCCGGCGGTTCCAATCAAGAGCCGACCAATCCGGCATTGATCGATGCTGTTCAGATGCGCATCAAGGCGTTGCGCGATGCAGACCCCGGCCATTCGGAAGCCACACCCGTGGACTTGGTGACCGCTTCGGCCAGCGGGCTTGATCCTCATATCAGTCCTGCGGCGGCAACCTATCAAATCAACCGCGTTGCCAAGGCCAGACACATGTCGCCGGACAGCGTGCGTGGATGGGTTGATCGTTATACTGAACCTCGGCAATGGGGCATATTGGGGGAACCCCGGATTAATGTGCTGAAATTGAATTTGGCGTTGGATCAGCGTTATGAATAATAACAAAGTTGTGGGAGCGGCCACCCGGCCGCGAACAGAATACGATTATTCGCGGCCGGGTGCCCGCTCCCACAACTTATGACCGACACACGCCCCAACCCCGACGCCCTGCTAGCCCGCGTAGAACGCGAGGAAGATCGCCGTCGGCGCGGACGGCTCAAGGTTTTTTTCGGCGCGGCGGCGGGGGTTGGCAAAACCTACGCGATGCTGTTGGCCGCCAAAGCCAAACGGGCTGAAGGCGTCGATGTGGTGGTGGGGCTTGTGGAAACTCACGAGCGGCAAGAAACCGTTGCGGTATTGCAAGGCCTGGATGTGCTGCCGCCCAAGCTGGTGAAACATCGCGGCACGGTGCTGCGCGAGTTCGATCTGGACGGTACGCTGAAACGCCGCCCGACCCTGGTCTTGGTGGACGAGCTGGCGCACAGCAACGCCCCCGGTTGCCGTCACCCCAAACGCTGGCAGGATGTCGAAGAATTGCTGAATGCCGGAATCGATGTGTACAGCACGCTGAACGTCCAGCATCTGGAAAGCCTCAACGACGATGTCGGTCAGGTCACCGGCGTGCAGGTTAAGGAAACCGTGCCGGACACGGTATTCGAGCTGGCGGACGAAGTCGAATTGATTGATCTGCCGCCCGATGAATTATTGCTGCGGCTTAAGGAGGGCAAAGTTTATGTGCCGCAACAGGCGGAGCGGGCGATGCGCAATTTCTTCCGCAAAGGCAATCTGATTGCGTTGCGCGAGCTGTCGTTGCGCCTCACCGCCGATCGGGTCGATGCGCAAATGCAGGACTACCGGGACGACCATGCGATACAAGACGTTTGGCCGGTCGGCGACCGGATATTGGTCTGCATCGGCCCCAATACGATTGCCGAGCGGCTGGTGCGCGCCGCCAAGCGGCTGGCTACCAGTCTTCATGCGCAATGGATCGTGGCTTATGTGGAAACGCCGGAGCTGCAACGCTTAGCCGCCGAACGCCGCGATGAGGTATTACGGGTGCTGCGTTTTGCCGAACAGCTGGGCGCAGAAACGGTGACCTTGTCAGGGCCCGATATGAGCAAGGAAATCCTGGGCTTCGCCAAAAACCGCAACGTCACCAAAATCGTGCTGGGCAAACCCCGCCGCCGGGGTTGGAAGCGCTGGGTGCTAGGCTCGGTCGTCGACACCCTGATTACCGAAGCGCATAACATCAACGTCTATCTGCTAGGCAGTCCGCATGGCGAAGACACCTTGAAGCAAAAAACGCCTAAAGAACGGCGGGGAGCAAAAGCGCGGCGCTCCAGTTATCCTTGGGGGCGCGCCAGACGGCGCTGGTTAAATGTGGGGTGGGCGCTGCTGATGACCGCTTGCACCAGTCTGCTTGCTTGGGGCATGTCCGGGAAATTCGAATTGGCGAATCTGGTCATGGTCTATTTGCTCGGCGTGGTTTTTATGGCGGCGCGTTTCGGGCGCGGGGCATCCATCCTGACCTCTGTGCTGAGCGTTGCCGCGTTCGATTTTTTGTTTGTCAATCCGGTACATACCTTTGTGGTTGCCGATGCCCAGTACTTAGTCACGTTTTTAATTATGCTGTTGGTCGGTTTGATCATCAGCCACCTGACCAGCAATATGCGTTCCCAGGCCAAAGTTGCCTCGCATCGGGAACGGCGCGCCAATGTCCTTTACGCGCTGAGCGAAGACCTGGCGGCCAGCCGCACTGTAGCGGATACCGCCAGAATCGCCGCACGTCACATTCAGGATGAGTTCGGCGGCGCCAGCGTCTTGCTGCTTCCCAACGATGACAGCCGGATAGTCTACCCGCTGGACCCGCCCGTGCCGGAATCCCTGCGCGATTGCGATCTCAGCGTGGCACAGTGGGTTTTCGACCACGGCCAGATGGCAGGACAAGGCACCGATACCTTGCCCGGAGCCAATGCGGTGTTTTTTCCCATGTCCGGTTTTCGCGGCGTCATCGGTGTGCTGGTATTGCGCGCCGCCAACTTGCGCCGGGTGTTTTTACCCGAACAGCGCCGGTTATTGGACACCTTTATCAGCCAGATTGCCCAAGCCATTGAACGGGTGCGTCTCGCCGATGAAGCGCAGCAGGCGCAACTGCGCATGGAATCCGAAACCCTGCGCAATTCCTTGCTCAGCGCCATTTCCCATGATTTACGCACGCCATTGGCGTCTATCGTCGGCGCGGCCAGCACCTTGGTGGAAGAGGACGCCCAGCTTGCCCCACGGGATCGGCATGAACTGAGCCTGACCATTTATGACGAAGCATTGCGCATGTCGAACCTAACCAACAATATTCTGGACATGGCCCGTCTGGATGCGGGGCAAGCGTCGCTGAACCGGCAATGGTATCCGCTGGATGAAATTATCGGCGGAACCTTGACGCGAATGCACAAACGTCTTAAAGGGCGTGTCGTCAAAGCTAAACTGCCGGATGAGCTTTGTTGGGTGCGTGTCGATGCGGTGCTGATCGAACAGGTATTGGTCAACCTGCTGGAAAATGCCTGCAAATACACGCCGGCGGGTACTCCCATCGACATCAGCACTGAGCTCTCCGCCCATATGCTAAAGGTGACGGTAGCGGATCGCGGCCCCGGCATACCGCCGGGAGAAGAGGAAAAACTGTTCGATAAATTCTACCGGGTACACCGGGAAGGTACGCAAAGCGGCGTCGGTCTGGGCTTGGCCATTTGCAAGGCTATTATTATCGCGCACGGCGGCGTTATCGGCGCCGCTGACCGGCAGGGCGGCGGCGCGCAATTCTTTTTTCTGCTGCCGGTGGACGAAGCGCCGCCGGAACTGGCCGCAGAGCCGCTGCAAGATGAATAGCGCCAAGGATGGTGTGTATGCCGCAAGACTGTCGGGAACAGGCGCGGCGAACATCAAACCCGTCATTGTGGTCATCGAAGACGACCCGCAAATCTGCCGGTTTTTGCGCACCAGCTTGAGTGTGCAGGGCTTTCAGGTGATTGAAGCTGGAACCGGCGAACGCGGCGTAGTGGAAATAGGCGTCCGCAAACCGGAACTGGTCATCCTCGACCTGGGTTTGCCGGACATAGACGGCATAGCGGTGATCCGCAAGGTGCGCGAGTGGTCCGCCGTGCCGATCATCGTGCTGTCGGCCCGCAACCAGGAAAGCAACAAGATTGATGCGCTGGATGCCGGAGCGGACGATTACTTGACCAAACCGTTCAGCATCGGCGAATTGCTGGCGCGCATCCGCGTATCGCTACGCCACGCCGCACAGCTTGCCGGAGGCGGCGTCGAAACGCTGTTCTGCGTCGGCGATTTGCAGGTTGATCTGTCCCGTCGCAGCGTACATATCGGCGACCGGGAAATTCATTTGACCCCGATCGAATACCGGCTGCTGACCGTGTTGATCCGTCATGCGGGCCTGGTGATGACACACCGGCAATTGTTGCTGGATGTGTGGGGCCCTGCCTACGTCGAGCACGCCCATTATGTGCGGATTTATATGGGGCAATTGCGCCGGAAACTCGAAGCCGATCCCGCCCAGCCGCGTTATTTGCTGACCGAAGCGGGTGTAGGTTATCGTCTGGTATATGGAAAATGAAGTCCCGAGCAACAATCGCGGCTACAGCCGATCCCACCTGGGAGCGGACATTATCAACAGGTTTGGGTGACCGATAAGCATTCTTAGAAATGGAAATTAAATAACCTAAACACAGCGTAAATCGTAGAGGCGACCGGCGGGTCGCCCATTGCGCAAAGGTATGAATTATTTAATTTTCGTTCCTTATGATTGCATCGAGCTATCATTAATGGTGCAAACAGGCAAAGGAATGCACAAGATTGATGCAGTACGGTCATGTCGGCAGCCTCCCCCTCCTTTTAGATAAGGGGAAGGATGTCAAAAGGCTTAGCGACTTCGGCAACAGCTTCAATCGTCCCAATAAATGGCGTAATTTGTGCTTACTATTTAAGAATGAACGCCTTAAAAATATTACTTATTGAAGATGAAACCACAGACCGATTTTTAAAAAAAATGCTGGTCACCAAAGGTTATTCGATCACCGGCATTGCAACGCCAGAAGCAAGCATCCGCGCCTCGGTGACGAATAACAAAACCGACATTGTTATCTTCAATATTGATAGCCCAATAAAATATCTTCAGCAAATACATTGCATTAACCAGGATTATCCGCTGCCCATCATTATTTTTGCGACTGACGACACGCCCGACACCATCAATCAAATCGTCAAGGCCGGTGTCAGTGCTTATGTTGTCAACGGTCTGGAAATCGAGCGCATTGACAGCATCATTAATATCGCCATAGCAAGGTTCAAGGAACAGCAACAACTTAAAACCGAATTGGAAAAAACAAAATCCAAGCTGGAAGAAAGAAAACTGATAGACCGGGCGAAAGGCATTTTGATTAAAACCCGTGGTTTTACCGAAGATGAGGCCTATCACACCCTAAGAAAACTGGCGATGGACAGGAATATTGCAATCGGCGAAATGGCGAAAAATATTATCGCCATGGCTGAACTTCTCAAATAACCCTACAGCGTTTACTTACGCCCTCAAAATCAGCAAAACAAAATCCTATTGGTGCAAATTAACCATTGAATGCACAAAGTCGATGCATTGTTCATGACGCCAAAGCGGAACCGATTCAGAACATAAACATTAACTGATTGTATTTAATGGATTATATCCATCAATAAACCCTATAAAAATATTGGCACAACGGTTGCTACACTTTCTACAAGAGCTCCAATGCCGGAGCGCGAAAAACATGGGTTCAACGCTGAACCTTATTGACAAAGGCGTCTAGCCAGACTGAATCCATCGAGCATTCCGTCCGGAGGCGCTTTTTTTTTGGCCTGAGCTCAGGTTGGATCGCAATGACAATGGGGGAAATGGCGAAAAGCGTTATTTCCATAACCGAACTCCTTAAATACAGACCCCTATGAATCCAGAAAAAAAACTATTTCCATATGTTCAGGCTATTGTTGGGGCGGCCAATGACACTATCATCGGCTATGAGGTATTAACCCGGCAACAGGCATCTAGGGAACCGGAAAAAAACCTGTTCCCCTATTTTCAACCCATTGTCGGCGCTGCCAGCGGCACTATCATCGGTTATGAGGCATTGGCCCGGCAATACGACGCTAATGGCCGGGTTATTTCGGCGGGTGAATTGTTTTCTTCCCCCGATATTGCCCCCGAACAATTGATCGCATGGGATCGCAGGGTGCGGCGGCAGGCACTGCAGCAGTTCAGCCAAGCCAATTGCAACGGTTATTTAACTATTAATATTTCAGCCGCCTGGATCGACCGGCTCGCCGATTTTAATTCATTACCGACCCTGCTAATGCTGGACAAGTTCAATATTGACCGGAGCCGTATTATTATTGAAATAACCGAATCGAAAGGCGATCTGGACAAGCTCGTTGAAATTGCCGCCATCTATCGCCGACATGGCTTGAAAATAGCGATTGATGATTTTGGCGCCGGTTTTTCCCAGCTGGAAAGGGTCATGGCCATACAGCCCGACATCATCAAACTGGATATGCAGCTATTCCAGAGTGCGGCCAAAGGCGGTATTGCCAGCGATGTGGTGCATTTGCTGTCCCGTCTGGCGAAACGCACCGGCTGCCGTATCGTTTGCGAGGGCGTGGAAACCGTTGAGGATTTCCATTTCGGTTTAAGCTGCGGCGCTCAATATATGCAAGGCTACCTGTTTTCCCCCGCCACCGCAGATTTTAAGGAATCCAGGCATTTTCACCGGCAAATCAGATCACTAAGAAAAACCTTCCTGGCCAAAACCCTGGCCAAAGAAGCCCACAAGATAGAGTTTATCGCCAACATCAAAGGCTTGATCGAACTGCTGAAAAAAGCCTTGGCAGCCGACTTTAACATCGGCACATTATCGGCGCATCCGTTTGAAAACAGTGGCGTACTGCGCTTTTATTTATGCAACAACGAAGGCGACCAAATTTCATCCAATTTCAATTTTGTTGAAAAAAAATGGTCTGAAGATAGCGCGCAACTCGGTTTTAACTGGGCATGGCGGCCTTATTTTTACCAATTGATCTCACGGGAATCGGCAAAAGACAGCGATCAGATTGTAACCTCGGACCGTTACCGTGATTTTAACACCGACAGGCTTTGCAAAACTCTGTCGCTCAAATTGGACGACAATCGTGTTTTATTAATTGATATTGCCGCCGAGTGGGAATGAACTACACCGCTACCGATGCTTTATTTGACCAGCCAATGACCCGCTGTGCTTGGGCGGTTGCATAACGGCATTACGGCTGTCTTTTCTTTAACGAGGGCAGATTAAAGAGGGTTACTTTTAACAGCCCTGTTCATTACCCCGTCGATTTTAACCCTCATGTTTCAATCCACATTCGACACCGGTAGCGGGCCTCCCGGTGAACGAGGCGGTTACCAGAGGATAACGATGCCCACTAAAGGGGAGGTTTCAAATCAGCAAAGAAATTTGATGGACCTACGCAATGGCCTGTCATTTAAACCCGCTAACATCAGTTGGTAATTATTTAATTATTCAACAATTCCTCCAGGTGAAGTAACAATGAAAAGATTATTCTCCCCAGCTATCGCCCTGATGAACAGGCTTAGCTACACCTGGAAATTCATGGCGCTGTGGCTGATATTCCTGGTGGCTATTACCGTGGTGATGCTCTGCCTCTATGAAAGCCTTAATCAGGTTAGCCGTACTTCACAACAGGAACTGGAAGGCATCGCCTTAATTAAGCCGATTTCCATAACCGTTCAGCTTATGCAACAGCACCGTGGGCTCTCGGCAGGATTCCTGGGCGGAATTAAAGACTTTCGTGCCGAGCGTGCGGCAAAGTTAATTGAAACAACAACAGCCTTTTACGCATTAAAAAACGTACTCCCCACCCATTTGCTCCTGGGCGAGGAATGGATACGCATCGAAACTATCTGGAATAGGTTACAGGCAGACGGCCTCAACTGGACAGTGGACGAAAATTTTGCCGCGCATACGCATTTAATCGACGCGCTGCTAAACTTTGAAGTGGTTGTTGCCGATGAATACGCCTTGACCATTGACCCCGACCTCGATGCGTCTTACCTGCTTGACACCGCTATCAGGAAGCTCCCAAGAGCGCTTGAACGGTTGGGACAAGTGCGCGCTTTCGGCGCCGGTATTTTAGGCAAGAAACAACTCCCGGAACACAAAAAAAACACCTTGATCACCCTGATCGCCCAACTTGACGATACACTCAGAACGCTGGTCATTAACTTCGACAAAACCGGCCGGTTCAATACGCAAACACAACCTCAACTCTCGGAAACCCGCAAGGACATCCTCGATTCATCGCGTAAAATTGTCGACCTTGTCGACTCAGACATCTTGACCGGCCGTTTTTCCGAATCGCCTAAAGAGTTTTTCAAGACCACCACGGATATGATCAACAGGAATTACGCGCAGATCTATGAAGTTCTGTTGCCAACAGCGCAGCGGCTGATCAATGCGCGTATTGCCCATGCGGATTATAAGCTCCGTATCAGTATCGGCGCCCCATGCCTACTGATGCTGGTGGCCTATTATTTCTTCATCGGCGGTTATTACGCCATGAAGGGCAGCATTCAATCGCTTGCCCATTCGGCGCGGGTCTTTGCCGGTGGGGATTTAGGCGAACGGGTTAAGCTCGACGCGACTGATGAGCTTCGCCAGGTAGCCGACAGTTTCAACGAAATGGCCGATGGTTTCCAAGCACTGCTTACCACGCATATTGAAGACGAAAATCGTTTGCGCGCCATCACCGACAATGCACGTACGATCATATTCATGAAGGACGTATCGGGACGATATATTCATGTGAACCGGCTTTATGAAGAGCTATTCCATATTGACAATGCAACAATCCAAGGAAAAACCGCCTACGACATATTTCCACAAGACATAGCCGACACTATTCGCAGAAGCGAACAAGAAGTGATCCTATCCGGGCAGCCCCTGGAAGTGGAAGAAGTCGTGCCGCACGACGACGGCATCCACACTTACATCTCGGTTAAATTCCCGCTACGGAAAATTTCCGGCGAAATTTACGCTATCTGCGGAATCGCCACCGACATCACCGAACGCAAGCAGGCCGAGCAAGCGCTGAGAGCAAGCGAAGAATTTCACCGCGCGGTCTTCGATGCAGCGCCCGATGCCATATTAATTAGCGACGAACAAGGCACTATCACCCAGGTCAACCAGTATGCCGAATACTTGCTAGGGTACCCGAATGGGGAATTACCGGGGCAGTCAATTGATGTACTGGTGCCGGAGCGTTTACGTGCCCGGCATAAAACACTACGCAACATGTTCATTGCCGCACCGGCCCCACGGCCGATGGGTACCGGAAAAGAGATGCGGGCATTGCGCAAAGACGGCGGCGAAATCGATGTCGAAATCAGCCTAAGCCCCATTCAAACCCAACATGGCCTACGTATTGCCAGCGTTCTATGCGACATCACCCAACGAAAACAAACCGAAGCGGAACTGCGTATTGCCGCCGCCGCTTTCGAGTCGCATGAAGCGATGGTCATCACCGACCCCAACTCCGTCATTTTACGCGTCAACAAAACCTTCACCGACTCCACCGGCTACACTGCCGATGAGGCGGTAGGCCGTAAAATGAGCGTGCTCAAATCGGGGCTCCATGACGCCGCTTTTTATACCGCCATGTGGGAGTGCATCAAGCACACCGGAACCTGGCAGGGAGAAATCTGGGATCGGCGCAAGAATGGCGAAATCTATCCCAAATGGTTGACCATCACGGCGGTCACCGACACCTCCGGCGAAGTGACCCATTTCGTCGGCACCCATCTCGACATCACCGAACGCAAAGCCGCTGAGGAAGAAATCAAGCAACTGGCCTTCTACGACCCGCTGACCCAATTGCCCAATCGGCGCCTGTTACTGAACCTGTTACAACAGGCCAAGGCGGCCAGCACCCGTAGCGGAATGTACGGCGCAATCATGTTTATCGACCTAGACAACTTTAAAACATTGAACGACACTCTCGGCCATGACAAAGGCGACCTGCTGCTGCAACAAGTGGCAACGCGCCTCTCCACCTGTGTGCGGGAATGTGACACGGTGGCGCGCCTCGGCGGTGATGAGTTTGTGATTATGCTCGAAAACTTAAGCAAGACCCTCCAGGAAGCCGCCGTCCAGGCGAAGACCGTCGGTGAAAAAATTCTAGCCAAGCTCAACCAGCCCTACCAGCTTGCAAGCCACAAACATCACAGCACCCCGAGCATCGGCATCACCTTGTTCTGCAATCATGGCCGGAGCATTGACGAACTGTTGAAACAGGCCGATATCGCCATGTACCAATCCAAAGCAGCCGGCCGCAATACCCTGCATTTTTTCGACCAGACCATGCAAACATCGCTCACAGCGCGCGCCAGCCTGGAATCGAACCTGCACCGAGGGCTACAAAAGAAGCAATTTATCCTTTACTACCAAGCCCAAGTGGACGATCAAGGC
Source organism: Methylobacter sp. (assembly GCA_047920955.1). Classification (GTDB taxonomy): domain Bacteria; phylum Pseudomonadota; class Gammaproteobacteria; order Methylococcales; family Methylomonadaceae; genus Methylobacter_A. Next base: position 10,274 of record JBLRXA010000045.1, read on the forward strand.
CGGATAACCGGTGCCGAAGCATTGGTGCGCTGGCAGCACTCCCAGTTAGGCATGGTGTCTCCTGCGGAATTCATTCCGTTGGCAGAAGAAACGGGGCTAATCCTGCCGTTGGGGCATTGGGTTCTGGAAACCGCTTGTGCCCAGTTGGCAGCGTGGGCCAATCAAATTGAAATGGCGCACCTTGAATTGGCCGTCAACGTCAGTGCCCGCGAATTCCGCCAGGCCGATTTTGTGGATCAAGTTCTGGCCGTGCTTGAGCGCACCGGCGCCAACCCGCATAAACTCAAAATGGAACTCACCGAAAGCCTGCTGGTATCCAATGTAGAGGACATCATTGCCAAAATGACTGCGCTAAAAACGAAGGGAGTAGGGTTCTCATTGGATGATTTCGGTACCGGTTATTCATCGCTCTATTACCTAAAGCAACTGCCTCTGGATCAATTAAAAATCGATCAAAGTTTTATCAGGGATATCCTGATTGACTTCAATGATGCCGCCATTGCCAAAATGATCGTCGCCTTAGCTGACAGTATGGGGTTATCGGTCATTGCTGAAGGTGTTGAAACGGAGGCTCAGAGGGATTTTCTTGCATGCCACGGCTGTAATGCTTATCAAGGGTATTTGTTTAGCCGTCCGCTGGCGCTGGGGGCGTTTGAGGCGTTTGTGAAACAGATTTGATATGGCACATACACAACCTGTGCCTAACGATGAGGGCTTTTCCTCCCGGACTAAAATAAAAAAGTAACCACTGCTTTCAACTTTCCGCCGTCTATAACCGGCATTGCCAGCATGGAATTCAGGCGCCCTTCCACAACTGCGTAACCTGCGTTATTTCGGATAGCCGGAACCCCGGTTAACCATACCCTGCCCAATAACCCATCCCCTTTACGCACCGAGATGGTTTCAAATATTTCGGCCAGTTCATCATTCTGCTTACTGTATCCCGACTGGCACAACAAACGTTCCCCCTTTTCGTCCGGCACCCATATCTGCAAGCGCTGGGCAATTGGCGTCGCTTTGGCCGACAGAAAAATCATGATATACACCTGATTGGCATCGACTGAAACCGGGATACCCAACGCCGTCGTTATCCCGGCTTTTTTGCCGTCCGCGCTTCTGGTAAAAGCAGGCGCAAGCCCCATATCTTCTATCAGCACAGGCATGCCTGTTGCCCATACCTGCCCTGGCAACCCGGAACCTTTGGCAAATTTGACGCTTCTGGATAGACGTTCAAAATCATCCAACGTACCGTAATAGCCGTCAACAACAACCAGTTCGGTATGTCTTTCCAAACTGTTACTCCACACTTCTATGGCGCCGGCATGATGCCGATCATCCCCACACAAAAAAACCACCACGGCCATTAGGAACTCGCCGGCAAAAACAGGTATGGCAATACCGCAGGTCAAACCGGCCTTTTTAGCCGATTTTGTCCGCTTGAAATAAGAATGGTCGAATTCCGTCAATACCACAGGGTGGCCCGCAGCCCACGCTTTGCCGGGTAAACCTTCATCATAAGCGAAGGATTCCTTTTCGCTGGCAACTCGAAATTCATTTAAGGCGCCGTACAGTCCGGCACTAAACTCCAGTCGGGTACGATCTTTTGTAGGTATCCAGATTTCCGTTACTTTAATAAATGTATTCATATCAAACTGTTTTCTTTATAAGCGCAGGGTATCAATGGCTGACCGATATTCTTCGTATTTCCCAATACGCTTAGGATAAGGCATGTAGGCATAATCAAGACACCTGAAAGTTAAGGGCAAGTGCCTAAAAAACAGCAATTTTTATGCCGGATATTGATTAAGGGACGGAAATTAAATAATTCATACCGTTGCGCACTGGGCGACCCGCCGCCGGCCGCCCCTACGATTTAGGGGGTGTTTAGGTTATTCCTTAAGCCGATACGCCCCTCCCGCACGCTACACTTGCCGTTATACTTTAAATGGCCGGATTATTCGAGTATGAATTGGTGCAAGTTAACCCGAAAACGCACAAAACTAATGCGTCTTTCCGGAAATTCCGGCAACCTTGTTTTAAAAAACAGACCTTATGACCCGCCCTGATTTCTTGACAAGGCGGCTATAAAACCCTCTAAAACTGTAGCCGCCCAAGTCTATCGAAAAAAATAAATCAGCTAAAATCATTTAGATAGAAGACAAAGCAAGCTAAATTAATTCACCCACAAAATACAAGCCATTGATTTAAAGACAAATAAAATACAACAACCCTGCCAATCCTGGCACATCGCTTGCTTTTAATACCATGAATGCTCCAATGGCGGAGTGTTAAAAATTTTGGTTCAACGAAGAACCCTATCCGACAAAGGCGTCCGACAAAATGAATGTATCGAGCATTCATTCTGAATGGCGTCTTTTTTTTTGCCGACCCGAAGCCGTTTTATTTAACCCGCCGGGCCCCTGCATTGAACCATTTAGGAATAAACATTAAATAACCTAAACACACCGTAAATCGTAGGGGCGACCGGGGCGGGGCGCCCCCCTTGCGCAACGGTATGAATTATTTAATGTCCGTTACTTAGTCGACGTATTTTTTCTTAACAATCCTAATCATAAATATAGGTGCCCATCATGTTAAATAAGATGAAAAATTCCGGTCTGTTAACTATCAAAATGCGCTTCTCAATGATTCTGGGCATTTTGATCATCGGTTTTTTGTTGTCCGGTTTCGCAACATTCAAGGCCATGAACACCGTTACCGTTAACGGCCCGATGTATCAACGTATTGTTCAGGGCAAAGATATTATTGCCGATGTTTTGCCGCCGCCCGAATACATCATCGAATCGTATCTGGTGGCGTTGCAGTTGACCCAAGCCACCGACCCTACCGAAATCGGCGCGTTGGTGGCGCGCTTTCAAGCACTGAAAACAGAATACGAATCCCGCCATCAGTATTGGGCAGGTCAGCCATTGAATCAGGAACTCCATCTGTCTTTGCTTGAACACTCGTATCAGGCGGCCGAAGCCTTTTACAATGAAGCCAATCGGCAGTTTCTGCCCAGTATTCAGGTCGGCGACCGCACTGCATCAACGGCCAGCCTGATGCACATGCGCCACGCCTATGAGCAGCATCGTATTGCCGTTAATGACGTCGTGAGACTTGCAGCAGCCCGTAATGCAGAGGATGAGTTACAGGCGCAAAGCACAATAGACGGGTACAAAATGCTCTTGATCGGCATTTTCGTATTCAGCGTCACCATGGCAATCGCATTAACCGTATTAATCAGCCGAGGCATTTTACGCTCGCTCAACACCGCCCAACAGATAGCGGCAGCCATGGCTGTCGGCAACTTGAATTCCAGCATCGACATTCATCAACAAGATGAGATTGGCGATCTGTTACGCTCCATGAAATCCATACAGGATCCCATCAACACCTTCGTCACCGATCTGGACGCCATGGCGCAAAAGCACGCACAAGGCTGGGTCAAAGAGCAGCTCGACGTCTCGAAATTTTCCGGCATCTACGGCAAGATGGCGCACGAAGTGAATGAGCTCATTCAATCGCGCATTGCCATCAACAGAAGGCTAATCGGCATCGTCAGCCAATATGCCAAAGGCGACTTTTCTATTGATATGGATGTATTGCCGGGCGAGACCATTGTCATCACTGAAATCATGAACAATGCCAAAAAGACTTTTCTTGAGGTTAACAATGAAATCAAAATGCTCGCAGAAGCCGGTGCAAAAGGCGATTTTTCAAAGCGTAGCGATGCGGATAGGTTCGACTTCATGTTCAAGGGGATTTTGACCAATCTCAATAACCTGATGAAAACCTGCGATGTCGGCTTCAACGACATATTGTGTGTCGCTAATGCGCTGGCTCAAGGCGACCTGACCCAAACCATCAACAAAGATTACCCCGGCACCTTTGGTGAGGCGATTGTCGGCATGAACAGTATTGTAGGAAACCTCAAAGACCTGGTGGGCGACATCAAAAGCTCCACCGACAGCATTGACGTGGCGTCCAAAGAAATTGCCGCAGGCAACAATAATTTGTCGCATCGCACCGAAGAGCAAGCTGCAAGCCTGGAACAAACGGCCGCCAGCATGGAACAGTTGACCTCCGCCGTGCAACATAACGCTGCAAACGCCCAACAGGCCAACCGGCTTGCCGTTGACACATCCGAGATCGCGGGCAAAGGCGTTGAAGTCGTCAGTCAGGTAGTCACGACCATGAATGGCATCAATGAATCTTCACGCAAAATCGGGGACATTATCTCGGTAATCGATGACATCGCCTTCCAAACCAACATACTTGCCCTCAATGCCGCAGTAGAGGCGGCCCGTGCCGGTGATCAAGGCCGTGGTTTTGCCGTGGTCGCTGTGGAAGTGCGCAATCTTGCACAACGCGCCGCAACCGCTGCCGGAGAAATTAAACACCTGATTCATGATTCGCTGGACAAAGTCTCAGGCGGCAGCGAACTGGTTACCCAGGCCGGACGAACCATGGAAGAAATCGTCACCTCCGTCCGTGGCGTTACCGACATGATGGCCGAAATAACGGCTGCTTCGGCTGAACAAAGTTCCGGCATTGAACAGGTCAATCAGGCCATTGCCCAGATGGACGACGTGACCCAACAAAATGCCGCGTTGGTCGAACAAGCCGCCGCCGCAGCAGAATCCCTGGAAGAACAGGCGCAAAACCTAGTGGTCAGGGTGAACGGCTTTAAAATGAACGGCAACCCGCGTCATGCGAGCCAACCCCCCACCTCGATAAAAACACCGATAAACAGCCGTATCGATGAAAATTTACCGTTCAGTCAAAAATTACAGTTACGGCTTGCCGGTAGTGAACAATGGGACACGTTTTAGGCTATTTCCCGAAAAGAGCATACCCAAATAATTGTCCACGAAAGGCACGCTTAACACGAAATTTTCGTGGTTTTTATGATAAGCGTGGGCCCTGTTTTTCTATAGACCACGACCATTTTGGGGATATTCTTTCTCGGAAATCCCCTTAACTCAGGCGGGCGCGAATAAATTCGCGCCCACATCACCATTCCGTTTAAACATCATTGTTTTTTCAGTCCAACTTACTGGTGGGTGACATCACCGTTGGCCGGTAAAAAACAGGGGCTACAAATCAAATTTTTAGACCAAAAGAACACAATTGGTGCATCAGGCAGGAATGTTGCACGAATTCGAGGCACTGCTTTCAGCGCCACCATTGTCATTACCACCCTGCCTGAAATCAATAAGTATTTGTATATTATAAATAAAAAATACAAATACAAGCGGCAGTAAATTTTGGCATAACGTTTGCTTTTAATATGATAAGGGCTCCAATGGCGGAGCACTAAAAAAATCCAGGTTCAATGGCGAACCATTTTGACAAAGGCGTCTAACCAAACCGAGTGCATGCCGCTCTGTTTGGCGACGCTTTTTTTTGCCCGATTTTTTCAGCTTGACGAGGTCATTATGAAACACACGCGGATAGTTATGATTAAGAAACTGGTTGCGGCATTAGCTGCAACCTCCCTATTAACCTTCACCTTAAGTGCCGATGCGGCTGAAAAGCTGGAGAAAGAAAATCTTAAACTCGGTTTCATTAAATTGACCGATATGGCGCCGTTAGCCGTTGCTCTGGAAAAAGGCTATTTCGAAGACGAAGGCCTGTATGTGCAACTTGAGGCCCAAGCCAACTGGAAAGTTTTACTGGATCGCGTCATCAATGGCGAACTGGACGGCGCGCACATGCTGGCAGGCCAACCGATAGGCGCGACCATCGGTTTTGGCACCAAGGCCGATATTGTCACGGCTTTCAGCATGGATTTAAACGGTAATGCGATAACCGTATCGAACGACATTTGGCAGCAAATGAAACCGCATATTCCGATGAAAGACGGCAAGCCGGTGCATCCGATTAAAGCCGATGCTTTGAAGCCTGTTGTCGATAAATTTAAAAGTGCAGGCAAGCCCTTCAACATGGGCATGGTGTTTCCGGTGTCCACCCATAACTACGAGTTGCGCTATTGGTTGGCGGCCGGTGGCATCAAACCGGGATTTTATGCGCCTCCTCAAGACACCTCCGGCCAGCTTGATGCCGACGCGCTGTTGTCGGTGACGCCGCCGCCGCAAATGCCCGCCACCATGGATTCAGGCACGATTGTCGGCTACTGCGTAGGTGAACCGTGGAACCAGCAAGCCGTATTCAAGGGCATAGGCGTTCCCGTGGTCAGCGATTATGAAATCTGGAAAAACAACCCGGAGAAAGTCTTTGGCGTCAGTAAAGAGTGGGCCGACAAAAATCCAAACACGCATTTGGCTGTGATCAAGGCGCTGATCCGTGCGGGGATGTGGCTTGATGCAGAAAACAACAAAAACCGTCCCGAAGCGGTAGAAATGCTGTCGCAAAAACAGTATGTCGGCGCTGACTACGACGTTATCGCCAACAGTATGATCGGCACCTTCGAGTATGAAAAAGGCGACAAGCGCGATTTGTCCGATTTCAATGTGTTCTTCCGTCATCACGCCACTTATCCTTATTACAGCGACGCGATTTGGTATTTGACCCAAATGCGCCGCTGGGGGCAAATCAACGAAGAAAAGTCGGATGCCTGGTTCCTGGAAACGGCAAAAAAGATTTATCGTCCCGATATCTACATGGCTGCGGCCAAGGCGCTGATTGCGGAAGGAAAAGCCAATGCTGCTGACTTTCCTGCCGACAATGAAAGCGGCTTTAAAGCGCCGACCGGTGATTTTATTGACGGCATTGTTTATGACGGCAGCAAGCCCAATGACTATCTGAGCAAGTTCCCTATCGGCCTTAAAGGCAAGCAAAAAGTAGTCGGCGGCAAAGTGGTTGAATAATTGATATGTCCCGTTCTCACGCAGTTCCCATTGTTATACATACTTGTGCCGTTCATAGTTTTAGGGTTTTGGGCAACTTAACGATAACGCTGGGCGCGGCGCTTGGGAACGGGGCAACTAAAGTGTAAGTGCTCTCCAGACAAGAACGTTGATTTAGTGCAAGGACGCGCCTTTTTTACCTTTTGCCTTTCACCTGCTTTTAAAGGTACCGACCATGCATAATCGACTGATAAAACTTTTAAACATAACCGGGCTCACTTGGTTTGTCCCACTGGTAAAAATAGCCGCAGGCGAAAATACCTCACTGCAAATCCGCCAGCTATGGCTGATTATGGGGGTGCCGATACTCGCATTCATGGTCTTTCTGGGGCTTTGGAGCTTTTCCGCATCGAAGGTTAACACCAGCTTGGGCACTATTCCCGGCCCGCTCGCAGTATGGCACGAGGCGGGCGGATTGCTCGATGACCATTACGCCGAACGCGCCAAAGAGGCCGAATATTACCAACGCCAGCAAGCCCGTAACGCACAAAAACACGCGGAAGATCCGGCGGCTGAAATCAAAGTCCGCCCCTATAACGGCCAAGCCACTTATCTGGATAAGATTTACACCAGTCTATACACGGTGTTTGCAGGCTTTATCATTGCCACACTGATTGCCGTGCCGCTGGGGCTGTTTTGCGGCATGAGTCCGGTGTTTAACAATGCCATCAATCCTTTAGTGCAAATTTTCAAGCCGGTATCGCCGTTGGCTTGGCTACCTATCGTCACTTTGGTGGTCAGTGCCGTCTATGTGAGCGACGACGATGCCTGGTTCGAAAAATCGTTTCTGACCTCGGCGGTAACCGTCACGCTGTGTTCGCTGTGGCCGACGCTCATCAATACCGCCATCGGCGTGTCCTCGATAGACCAGGACTTGATTAATGTCGGCAAAGTGTTGCGGCTTAGCTGGAGCACCCAAATCAAAAAAATCGTGTTGCCGTCCGCATTGCCCTACATTTTTACCGGGATGCGTTTGTCGTTAGGCGTGGGCTGGATGGTGCTGATCGCGGCGGAAATGCTGGCGCAAAATCCGGGCTTAGGCAAATTCGTCTGGGATGAATTTCAAAACGGCAGTTCCAATTCGTTGGGTCGGATCATGGTCGCAGTGTTTACCATCGGACTGATCGGCTTTGCCTTGGACCGCATCATGCAATCGCTGCAAAACCTGTTCTCTTTCGGTAGAGCACTTTAAATCAGGAGTCGAAGATGTCCGTCGTGAACCTTAATATTGTGAACCCTTCGATAAACTCAGGACAGGTCAAACTTATGCAGAACAAAGTGCTTGCGCCATCGAATGACGCCCACCAGCCTTTGCTGGAATTAAAAGGGGTGTGTAAAAGCTATGGTTCTACCTCAATCCTCAACAACATCAACCTGAGCATTAAAGAAGGCGAATTCGTTGCCATCGTCGGTTTTTCCGGCAGCGGCAAAACCACGCTGATTTCAATGATTGCCGGATTGATCCAGGCCGACAGCGGCGAAGTGCTGAAACAAGGTTCACCGATTAACCAGCCGGGGGCGGATCGCGGCGTGGTGTTCCAAAACTATTCGCTGATGCCGTGGCTGACCGTGTTTGAAAACGTCGCGCTGGCAGTCGATCAGATTTTCAAACACTGGTCTCCTGAGCAACGCCGGGCGCATGCCGAAAAATACGTCAAAATGGTTAATCTCGGCGCGGCGATGGCTAAAAAACCCGCCGAACTGTCCGGCGGTATGCGCCAACGGGTCAATGTCGCCCGCGCCCTGGCTGCCAGTCCCGACATTTTGCTGCTAGACGAACCGCTCAGTGCGCTGGATGCGTTGACACGCGGCAACTTACAGGACGAGATTTTGCAAATTTGGGCCGAGGAGAAAAAAACCGTCATTTTGATTACCAACGATGTTGATGAGGCCATCTACATGGCAGACCGGGTTATCCCGCTTAATCCCGGCCCCGACGCGACTTTCGGCCCGGATTTCCCTATCAATATCGAACGGCCACGAGACCGGACTGCGTTAAACCATAATGCCGAATTTAAACGCTTACGCGCCGAAATAACCCGTTATTTGATGGACATCGGCATTGAGAAAAACCTGGATTCGAGCGCCGGTAAAATCGTTTTGCCTAAGATAAAACCTAACACCGACGTAGACTGGAATCGTACCCATTCGATTATCGCCGAGACGGCTCCCGGCAGTCTTACGGCATACACACCATCCCTGGCGATAAACTCCACGCCAGAGGCTTTAGCCCGTCCCCGTTATCTGGAGTTTTCAAAGCTATCCAAAATCTACCCGACCCCCGACGGCAACAGCTCGGTCAAAGTCGTGGACGGCTTCGACCTGAAAATGAAAAAAGGCGAATTCATCTCGATCATCGGCCATTCCGGTTGCGGCAAATCGACCGTGTTATCGATGACCGCAGGCTTGAACAGCGTCTCCGAAGGCGTGATTATTCTGGACAACAAGGAAATCGACAGCGCAGGTCCCGATCGCGGCGTGGTGTTTCAAGCGCCCAGCCTGTTTCCGTGGCTGACTGCGTTTGAAAACGTGATGTTGGGCGTCGATAAGGTTTACCCCCATGCCTCAAAATCAGAGCGCAACGATATTGTCGAATACTATTTGACCCGCGTCGGTTTGGGCGATTCGCTAGGCAAAAAAGCCGCCGACCTATCCAATGGTATGAAGCAACGGGTGGGTATTGCCCGCGCCTTTGCTTTGTCGCCCAAACTGTTGTTGCTGGATGAACCGTTCGGCATGTTGGATTCTTTGACCCGCTGGGAATTGCAGGAAGTGTTGATGGAAGTCTGGGACAGAACCCAGGTCACCGCGATTGTAGTCACCCATGATGTCGATGAGGCCATTTTGTTGGCCGACCGGGTGGTGATGATGACCAACGGCCCACACGCCAAAATCGGCAAAATCCAAGACATCGATTTACCCAGACCGCGCAGCCGCAAAGCTTTGTTGGAACATCCCGATTACTACAAATACCGGGAGAGCATCTTGAGCTTTCTGACCGAATGCGACCATACGCATTAATAACTTTTTTAAATACATCAGGAGGCTTTATGCCGCAGAAAAAATTATCTTCAGTATCACTACTGGCGCTTTCTGTAATCAGTGGTTCGGCGATAGCCGACATGACCAAGCAAGTTGAAGATGCGCTCAATTTTTATCATTACGGCAAAAACGGCGCGGTCAAGATCGACCTGAACTACCGTTACGAAAATGTCGACCAAGACCGGGGCCCGCAAAAGACCGCCAATGCCAACACCGCACGTCTGCGGGCAGGTTTGCTGTCGCCGACCTTTTACGGCTTCCAAGGCTATGCCGAATACGAAGGCAACTTGGCCATGCAGGAGGATTTCAACAGCACGCGCAACGGCAATACCGGTTATTCAACGGTGGCCGATCCTGAAAAAAGCGAACTCAACCAACTGTGGATCAGCTATGCCGGCATCCCCGATACCGTAATCAAAGGCGGGCGGCAACGCATTAAATTAGATGACGACCGTTTTATCGGCAACGTCGGCTGGCGGCAGATGGAAACCACTTTCGATTCGGTGCTGGTCACCCATAACAACCAGCAGATTTTCGGCCTGACCGTTAACGCAGGCTACATCGGTAACGTACAAACCTTTACCGCCACCAATGAGAGCATCGAAGCCCCGATTTTGAACATCAGTTATAAAGTCGGCGATTACGGCAATCTGGTGGCTTACGGCTATTGGCTGGATTATACCGAGCGCGAAAACTATGAAAAATCCAGCCAAACCTATGGTTTGCGTATGAGCAATTTTAAAAAACCGGGGGATTCGCTGAAACTGAGCGATAACTACGGCGTGGTCTATACCGCCGAATGGGCGCATCAGGCAGATTACGGTCACGGCGCGACCGACTACGCGACCGACCGCATCAACCTGATGGGCGGCGTTACCGCCTATAACTTCACGTTCCAAGGGGCTGTTGAACAACTGGGTGGCAAAGGCCTGAATAAAACCTTTGACACACCGCTAGGCACTAACCATGCGTTCCAGGGCTGGGCGGACTTGTTCCTGGTTACGCCTAGGGACGGTATCCGCGACGTATCCGGCGCCGTGCATACCGTACTGGATCGCGGCAGCGTGGTATTAACCGGTGTTTACCATGATTTCACCGATGACACCGGCAGCCTTCATTACGGCAAGGAATGGGATTTCCAGGCCACCAAAAAGTTCGGCAAACATTATTCCCTGCTGGCCAAATACGCGTATTACGATGCCGATCAATTTGGCACCGATACCCAAAGAATCTGGGTGCAGGGGAATATCAGCTTTTAACGTGTCCCAATCATAGAAAGTTTTTTTGCCGTTTAGCGTTGCCCAGATGGCTGCGGTGGCGAACAGAGACGCGATAAATCGCGTCTCTACGGATACGAAGGGCTGCAGAATTTTAAAAAGCCCAATTTATGCCGTTCCGAGTATATACTTGTCGTTCATAATTGAACCGACTAACCCATGCTAGCCACCCTCGTCCGTTTTTCCATCCGTTTTTACGGCATTGTCATCGCACTTGCGCTATTAATCCTGCTCTACGGCAGTTACCGCTTCGCCACCGCAGGGCTGGACATTTTCCCCGAATTTTCCCCCAAGCAGGTCATCATCCAAACCGAAGCGCCCGGCCTTTCCGCCGAACAGGTTGAGGTGCGGGTCACCCAGCACATTGAAACGGCGGTCAGCGGCTTGGCTGGCATGAAGTCGCTGCGCTCGGAATCGATACAGGGCTTGTCAATCATTACTGCGGTTTTTGCCGAAGGCAGCGATGTGTACCGCAACCGCCAGCTGGTCGGTGAGCGTTTGGCGACCTTATCAACGCAGCTGCCGCAGGGCATTACGCCGGTGGCGGTGCCGCTGTCTTCGTCTTCGGCGACGGTGCTGACTTTGGGCTTGAGCAGCGACCAAGCTGATTTGATGGCCTTGCGTAGCCTGGCCGATTGGACCTTGGTGCCGCGTTTGAAGGCGGTGCCGGGGGTTGCCGATGTCAATGTGTTCGGCGGGGATATCCAGCAATTGCAGATTCAGGCCGATCCGCTGCAATTGCACCGCTTTGACCTGACGCTGGAGGATGTTATCCAGGCTGCGTCACAGGCCGGCAATCTTCAGGGGGGCGGTTTTATCGAAAATGACAACCAGC
>JBLRXA010000046.1:0-21928 GCA_047920955.1 Methylobacter sp.
TATTTTCTCAAATTTCAACGAGGTTGCCTCTTTTCTTATCCCGAACTCAGGTTATTCTAATGTAATGTTCAAAGCTGGCTTTGAGCAGTAAGAATTGGCTTTTCGGTGAACAAAAGGTAAGTAGTTACGATAATTTAAGCGTCTAAATATCTCGCTATGCCCTACCTTTATTAAAGATAAATTTTGTTCAAATTTTCCAGGGAAACTACGAAAGCTAGGAAAAATAACCTTATCGCTGCCCTCGCGCTTTGGCAAAGGCATTGGCCATCGCGCTTTGCACCGGCGCTTGGGCTTTGGGTTTATGTGCGGCTTGCTTCGAGTTATCGCCTTCGGGTCTGGCATCCGCCGCTTCAGGATTGGTTTTCATCGATAGCGAAATGCGTTTGCGTAGGGCATCGACTTCCATCACTTGCACTTTGACCATATCGCCGGTTTTGACTGCATCTCTGGGGTCTTTGACGAAATTGTCGGACAAATGCGAAATATGCACTAAGCCATCCTGATGTACGCCAATGTCAACAAAAGCGCCGAAATTGGCGACGTTAGTGACTACGCCATCCAGCCTCATGCCGACTTCAAGGTCGGTGATTTTCTCGATGCCCGCCTTGAACTCGACGCTTTTGAATTCCGGTCTCGGATCGCGGCCGGGTTTTTCCAGCTCCTGCAAGATGTCGGTCACGGTTGGCAAACCGAAATGCTCATTGGTGAAATTGGCAGGATTCAAGCCGCGTAAAAACTGGCTCTGGCCGATCAAATCGCGGATCGATTTGCCGGTGCTGCCGATGATGGCTTCGACCACCGGATAGGCTTCTGGATGCACCGAAGACGCATCCAGCGGGTTGTCGCCGTTCATGATGCGCAAAAATCCGGCTGCTTGCTCATAAGCCTTGTCGCCTAAACGCGGCACTTTTTTCAGTTGCTTGCGGTTGATGAACGGGCCGTTTTCATTGCGGAACGCGACGATATTTTCACTGATGCTGGCGGACAGGCCAGACACCTGTTTTAGCAGCGCCACCGAGGCGGTATTGACATCAACGCCAACCGCGTTCACGCAATCTTCGACCACGGTATCGAGGCCTTTAGCCAACTGAACCTGATTGATGTCGTGCTGGTATTGGCCGACGCCGATGGATTTGGGGTCGATTTTGACCAGTTCCGCCAGCGGGTCTTGCAAGCGCCGGGCAATGGAAACCGCGCCGCGCAAGGACACGTCCAGTTCGGGAAATTCCTTGGCCGCGAGTTCTGATGCCGAATACACCGATGCGCCCGCTTCCGACACAGTGATCTTGGTAAATTTCAATTCACTGTGCCGTTTCATCACATCGGCCACCAGCTGGTCGGTTTCCCGTGAACCGGTGCCATTGCCGATGCTGACTAAATCGACTTTATGTTTTTGGATGAGTTTGGCCAATGTGTCGATGGCTCCGTCCCAATCCTTGCGCGGTGGGTGCGGGTAAATGGTGTCGGTAGCCAGTAATTTTCCGGTTGGGTCAACAATTGCGACTTTAACGCCGGTGCGGATGCCGGGATCAAGCCCCATCGTGGCTTTGGGGCCGGCTGGTGCGGCCAGCAGCAAGTCCCTTAAATTGCTGGCGAACACGCGGATGGCTTCGAGTTCGGCGGCTTCGCGCAACCGGAGTTTCAAGTCCAGGTCGATGCGGGTGTAGAGTTTGACTTTCCAGGCGAAACGCGCGGTTTCTGCCAGCCAGGCATCGGCCGGTTTTGAGCTGTCGGTAATATTTAAACGACGCGCAACAAACTGGGCGCACATATCATGCTCCAGTTTATCGTCAGCGCCGGGTTTTAGTGCTAAATTCAGCAAGTCTTCGTTGCGGCCGCGAAACAGCGCCAACGCCCGGTGCGACGGGATTTTGTTAATGCCTTCCTGGTAATCGAAATAATCTTTGAATTTTTCTGCCGCCTGCTCTTTGCCGCTGGCAACGCTGGCATGGACGATGCCTTTTTGCCAGATGCGTTCGCGCAGTTCGGCCAACAATTCGGCATCTTCGGAAATACGTTCCATAATGATTTGCCGTGCGCCGTCCAGTGCTGCGGCAGCATCGGCCACGCCTTTATCGGCATTGATAAAGTCTGCGGCGATTTGTGTGGGAATCAGACTGCGGTCAGCCAATAAGGCATCGGCCAGTGGTTCAAGCCCTGCTTCGCGGGCAATTTGCGCTTTAGTGCGGCGTTTGGGTTTGTAGGGCAGGTACAAATCTTCCAGCAACGTTTTTGTGTCGGCGTTGTTGATAGCCCTTTCCAATTCTGGCGTCAGCTTACCTTGTGAGCCAATGCTGTCGAGGATGGTAAGACGCCGTGCGTTGAGTTCGCGCAAATAGCCCAAGCGTTCTTCCAGCAGCCGTAATTGGGTGTCGTCCAGGCCGCCGGTCACTTCTTTCCGATAGCGCGAAATAAACGGGACGGTGGCGCCTTCATCGAGCAATGCGACAGCGGCGTTGACTTGTTTGATGTTGACGGTTAATTCTTCGGCAATGCGTTGACTAACATCCATTTTTTTCTCCTAGGGCAAATGCAGTTTAAACCGGGCGCCGCCCAGTTGGCTGTTGTTGTCGGTGGTGATGAATCCCTGTTTATCGCCCTGGGTATGCAGTTGGGCAATGGTCTTGGTAAAAAATAGACCTAAGCCGGTGTTGCCTTTGGCTAGGTCAAGCTGCTGCGAGGTTTTGCCGTCGGATGATATAAAGTTGGCCGGATAGCCCTCGCCGTCATCTTCAATGGAAAACACAATATAACCGTCTTCTTCGGTGGCCGAGAGCAGCACTTTATGGCGGCAATAACGCTGGGCATTATTGACCAGTGTGCATAGGGCGTGGCCTATCAGTGTGCTGTCGCAATAACAAAACAGGTCGTCATCGCATTCGGTCAGCAGTTCGACGTTGCCCAAGGCCAATAAGGTGGATTGTTGGGCGACTACATCTTCGATAATGTCGCTAACGCTATGCTCATCTATTGCCGGACTAAACCGGGACAAGTCGATTTTGTACAACGTCAGCAGGTGCATCAGGCAATTATTCATGCGGTTGGTTTCAAACTCTAGTTGCCTGAATTCATTAGGCTTAGTGCCTTCGTGATAGCTGTTTTCAAGCTGGCTGAGCAGCGCACGAAGTGTGGTCAGTGAATTTTTTATATCATGCACTGAGGACGCCAAAATGGCGGGAAAGTCGATTGAAGGTATAGGGGCATTAGACATGTTAGCGGGTGATGGATGATGTTTGCATTGAAACGCTATTCAGCTCGCTTTGAAGTTCGCTGACTTGCTCATGGGGAATGCCTACTTCAATGGCTTTATTGATATAGGCTTGGGTTTGCATTATTTTTTCCGTGCTAGGCTTGGAAGATTTAATGTCATGGATGCTGATTTTTATCATGTTTAAAAGGATCGTGTGGTTATTGGGCATTTTTTCACTAGCCCGTTCAAAAATGGCCAGTGCGCCTTTAATATTGCCTTCTTGGTGCAGGATGACGCCGGCATTATTAATGTCGATGAGTTCTTTTTGTGCGTCCTGAATTAGTTTGTCGGCGTAGTTTTCGTCGATTAGGGTGTTGCACAGGGTGACAATGTCTTTGATAAAGGCTTTGTCGTCGATATTTTTTTGGATTAAATCACGAAGAATATTCTCGCAATCATCGACGTTGCCGTTTAAATAAAAAGCTTTCGCGATCTCCAGGCGCAGCGATCTGGACAGTTGCTTACCGAATTTTTCATTGAGTTTAAAGGCTTTGCTGTAGGCCTGCTGGGCTAAGCCTTTGTTGCCTTTTGCTTGATGGATGTTGACTTCGAGCAGCGCCGCCCTGAGTTGTGCTTCGGGGTCGTTATGGAACTGCTGGTTTAATTCATTCACCAATTTGAGTGCCTCATTGGAGGCGTTGGTTTTTAAATACACATTGCCCAGGCCGGAATAATCGGCAGATGAGCGGTGTATGGAATATTGCCCCAATTTAATGGTTGCCGTGTAGGCTTTTTTTGCCACCGGCAGGTTTTCGGTTTTGTCGGCCAGCCAGGCCAATTTTTTTTGCCTGAGAATGGACATCGGCGACAGCGTCACGGCGGAATGCAGGGACGATATGGCATAGTCATCGTTACCTTGCGCTTCGTGCGTTTTGACCAGCCAGTCGTAAGTTTCCAGCATCATGGGGTATTGTTCGATCAGCCCATGGAACGTGTCGATGGCTTGGTCGTAATAGCCGAGGAAAAAAGCGGTGACACCCAAGCCCAAACGCGCCCAGGGAAGCTCCCTTTCTTGCAGGATACTTTGATAGATAGCTTCAGCGGTTTTAAAATCGCCGACTTTAATGGTCAGTTCGGCGTACATTTTTAACAGCGGCAAGCGCATTTTTTTATCATTGGCCTGGAACAGTTTTTCGCAATTATTGATGGCCTGATAAAGGTTGCCGCTGTCGATTTCATTTTCGATGCTGGACAGGTAGGTTTTGCGGGAATAGCAGCGTTGTATGCGGTTTAACAGCTGCTGCCAGTTAAACGGCTTAATCAGGTAATCGTCGGGTTTGTTGTCGAGGGCGGTCAGTACCATATTCTGTGTCTGTTCGCCGGTGACCATGATAAAAATGGAATTAATCGGCAATAGCTTAAGGTAGCGGGCTTCTTCGAGTACCTGCTGGCCGTTTTTGCCGTTGAGCAGGTTGTAATCGCAAAGCACAATGTCGAATTTTTCGACCCTCATAGCGGTGATGGCGCTGACGCCCGATTCCACTTCAACAATACGGCGTATGCCGAATGAACTCAGGATATGCTTAATGGTTTCGCGCATGATCGCTTGATCTTCGACGACTAATGTTTTTTTCGATGAGAGGTCTAGTGTCATAAAAGGGTTAATGAGCTTTGTATTTCATCTGCTGGATTCGGCCTTGAAAAAAACTGATATGTCCCAATATTGGCGTTTATCTTAATAATTAATCAGGATAAAAAGATGACTGTTGAAACAAAAAAAGAAACCCTCGGCTTTGAAACTGAAGTTAAACATTTGTTGCATTTAATGATCCATTCATTATATAGCAACAAAGAGATATTTTTGCGCGAATTAATTTCCAATGCCTCGGACGCGGCGGACAAGCTGCGTTTTGAAGCCTTGTCCAATGACAGCCTGTATGAAGGCGACAGTGAACTGAAAATCCGCCTCGAATACGACAAAGACAAACGCACCATTACTGTTATTGATAACGGTATCGGCATGACCCGTGCGGAAGTGCAAGAGCATATCGGCACCATCGCCAAATCCGGCACCAAACAGTTTTTTCAGGCGTTGACCGGCGATCAGGCCAAAGACAGTGAATTGATCGGCCAATTCGGTGTCGGTTTCTACTCGGCGTTTATTGTTGCCGATAAAGTGACCTTGACCACCCGCAAAGCCGGTGCTGACACGGGCGAAGGTGTACGTTGGGAATCGGCGGGCGAGGGCGATTACACCATCGAATCGGTCGAAAAAGCCCAACGCGGCACCGAAATTGTGCTGCATTTGAAAGAAGACGAAAGCGAGTTTTTGGACGGCTACCGCATCCGCTCCATCGTTAGAAAATTTTCCGACCATATTTCCCTGCCTATCGTGATGGACAAAGAAGTGCCGCCATCTCTGAGCGAAGAAGGCGAGGAAGAAAAACCGGCGGAAATCGTTGAAGAAACCGTCAACTCGGCGTCAGCTTTATGGACGAAAGCGCGTCAGGAAATTACCGACGAGGCCTATAACGAATTTTACAAACACGTCGGCCACGACTTCCAAGACCCGCTGACCCATGTCCACAGCAAAGTCGAAGGCACCAACGAATACACCTTGTTGCTGTATGTGCCATCACGCGCGCCGTTCGATTTGTGGGACAGGGATGCCAAGCACGGCGTCAAGTTGTATATCCGCAAAGTGTTTATTACCGACGACGCCGAGCAGTTGATGCCGCGTTATTTGCGCTTTATCCGGGGCATTATCGATGCCAACTCACTGCCGCTGAACGTGTCGCGGGAAATTTTGCAACAAAGCAAGCAAATCAGCAGCATCAAATCCGGCGCGGTCAAAAAAGTGTTAGGGATGCTGGAAGATTTAGCTAGCAGCGAGCCGGAAAAATACGAAACCTTCTGGGCGCAGTTCGGTCAAGTCATTAAGGAAGGCCCGATTGAAGACCATGGCAACAAAGCGCGTGTCGCCAAATTGCTGCGTTTTGCCTCAACCCATGCCGATACCGACAAGCAAAACGTGTCGCTGGACGATTATGTCAGCCGCATGAAAGAAGGTCAGGACAAGATTTATTATGTCACTGCCGACAGCTTTTCAGCGGCAAAAAACAGCCCGCATCTGGAAATTTTCCGCAAAAAAGGTATCGAAGTCTTGTTGCTGTCAGACCGTATCGACGAGTGGCTGGTATCCAATCTGGATGAATTCGACGGCAAGCATTTGCAGTCTGTCGCTAAAGGCGATCTGGATTTGGGCGTGCTGGATGCCGAAGAAGACAAAGCCGCTCAGGAAGAAGTGAACAAGGATTTTGAAACCGTGCTCAAACAAATCAAGGACGTGTTGGCCGATAAAGTCAGCGAAGTCAAATTAAGCCACCGTTTGACCGAATCACCGGCCTGTCTGGTGGCTGATGTTTACGGCATGAGCCTGAACATGGAACGCATCATGAAAGATGCCGGCCAAGGTTTTGGTATGGGCATGGGCAGAAAGCCGATTTTCGAGCTTAACCCGACCCATCCGTTAGTGGTCAAAATGAAAGAAGAACAGGACGATAGCCGTTTTGCCGACTTGACTCACATCCTGTTCGACCAAGCTATTTTGAGCGAAGGCGGGCAGCTCGATGACCCGGCCGCTTTCGTGCATAAATTGAACGGCTTGTTGCAGGGCTTGTTGCACTAAATTTAAGCGTTTAAAACAAAAAAGGCTGGATACTCTCCAGCCTTTTTTTATGTCTGGCGGAAATTTTTTTTGCAGACAGCGCATTTGATAGGCGGCAAAGCACTCTATACTTAGCCGGTGTGTGGACAATAACTAAACTTTTTATAAAGGCAGTTGATTATGTTGAAATTATTAAGGTTTAATTCGAGAATCTGGTTTTTTTTGGGCTTTCTCGGTTGTGTTTTTTTGCTGGCGATGGGCGCTTATTTCCAGTTCGTCGGCGGCCTTGACCCTTGCCCCTTGTGCATTTCCCAGCGTATTGCCATCTTGCTGACCGGCTTGGTTTTCTTGGCGGCGGCCGTTCATAATCCGGGACAAACCGGCGTTACCGCTTACGCCATTGCCGGTGCGCTAACGGCGCTGAGTGGCGGCGCGATTTCTACCCGCCATGTTTGGATACAGCATTTGCCGCCGGATAAAGTGCCCGAATGCGGCCCCGGCTTGGATTATGTGCTGCAAAACTTCCCCTTGCTGGAAACGGTCAAGCTGATGCTCAGCGGCACCGGCGATTGCGCCAAGGTGGATTGGACGCTGTTCGGTTTCAGTATGCCCGCCTGGACGTTGCTGGCTTTTTTGATGCTGGCGACGTTAAGCCTGCTGCAAATATGGAATTACAAAGCGGCAGATTAAGGTTACGCAGTAAGGCAGTACGCCCCATTTAAGCGTAGAATGTGCGCTTTTATTTTTTGCCTTGGAGCCGTTGGAATGAATTTTGAAAAAGTCGTTTTCGGATTCTTTATCGTGTTGTCATTAACTTTGAATTTTGGTTTTTTTCTAGGCGATATTGATAATGTTGCACATCATAATGTTTTCGAGTTGTTTGCCATCATTGTCGTCAACTTTATTGCCACCGGTTTGAAGTTAGGCGACCGTTCGCAGGTTGGCGCGGTGTTGCTGGCGACCAGTTTGGTTGCCGACCTGCATTTGATTGCGGCGGCAACGTATTGGACTGTTGTGGTGCATGTCACCGAAACCGGACTGACGCCGGATGTGATGGCCAGTATCATTTCGTTGAGCGGCGGCGCTTTATTGGCTAATTTTATTTCTGTGATTATTTTGGTTTCCGACACACTGATGTCACGGCTTTAACGACGTTCCGGGAGGCAGGTTATGGAGGAATCCACCGATTTAAGCAGGGTCAGTTTTATCGTCATGCGCGAAATGCGCCGGCCGATTATGGCGCTGATTGTGGTTTATGCGGTGTCAGTTTTGGGCATGGTGTTTATTCCCGGCCATGAGGTCGATGGCAAGGTGCAATATTTAAGTATATTTCATGCCTTCTATTTCATGAGCTATACCGCAACCACCACCGGATTCGGCGAAATTCCCTTCGAATTCAACGATGCCCAGCGGCTTTGGGCGATGGCTTGCCTGTATGTCAGTGTGATTACCTGGTTTTACGCGGTCGGTGGTATTGTACGTCTGTTTCAGAACCGTGTTTTTCTGCGCGCTGTCGCAGAACGCAAATTTTCGCGGCAGGTTCATCGCATATCGGCACCTTATTTCATAATCTGCGGTTTCGGCGACACCGGCAGCGTATTGGCGCGGGGCTTGAGCGACTATGGCGTACCGGCGGTTTTTATTGATACCAACGAGGAACGCATCAGGGAGTTATCGTTCAGGAATTACCGGGTGCCGATGCCGGGTTTATACGCTGATGCCAGTGTGCCCAAGTATTTGCTGGGAGCCGGTATCCGGCGCAGCAATTGCCAGGCCATTGTTGCAATTACCAATAACGAAGAAATCAATTTAAGGATTTCGGCATTGGCTCGGCTGTTAAACCCTAGCATCAGGATTATCACCATGTCTAAGGTCGACGCTTTCGAGGAAACGCTGGCCAATTTGGGCGGTGAGGTGCATATCGTCGACCCTTTCAAGATGTTTGCGAAGTTTTTTGTCTCGACCATGACCCATCCCCGGTTTTATACCCTGAATGACTGGTTAGTCAGGGCGCCGCGCGTTCATTTAGAGGATTCCGTTAAGCCGCCGATCGGCAAATGGATTGTCTGCGGTCATGGGCGAATGGGGCATGAAGTCAACCGGGCGTTGGTCAAACAAGGCATGAAAACGGTGGTGATTGATCCCCATGACTGCAAGGATGTCGCCGAGGTTGATAATTATATCGTTGGGCGGGCGACTGCCAAGACGCTGACGATGGCCGGTATCGACGATGCCGTAGGTATTTTGGCAGGTACCGATGACGATGGTTACAATCTCAGCATTTTGCTTAATGCGCGTAAGCTGAATACCAAGGTGTTTATGTTGGTGCGGCAAAATCGCCACGACAACCGGATTGCCTTTGAAGCGTCGAGGATTGATATGATCATGCAGCCTACCTTAGTCACAGCGCGGCGCATTCTATTTTTATTGGTTGCGCCGTTGCTGAAGCCTTTTTTCCAGTATTTGCTGAAAGACGAGCCAGGCAGAAAAGAAGAAATGGATGCGGTCATCGAACAGCTTAAGCAAAAAATAGGCGAACGGCAGCCGCATTTGATAACCGTCAATGTGGTCAAGGCGCGGTGCAGTGCCGTTACAGCCTGCCTGAAACAAGGCGGGCGGGTATTGCTGGGGGATTTGATGAAGCATCCCGACAATGCTGAGCGACTTTTGGATTTGGTGGTGTTTGTCGTTAAGTCCGGCGAAACGATACAGGTGCGGCCGTCTGAGGATTATGAAATTAAGCTTGGTGATCAAATTCTGTTTTGCGGGACTGGGGCGGCGAGGCGGTTGCTCAATGCGACGTTGAATAACGAATATAACCTGTTTTATGTGCGCACCGGCAGGCATTTGCCGAAAGGCTATTTTATGCAATGGTATGCCAACAGGCACAAGGGGGCGGCTGTTTGAATATTTGGCTTCCGCCCCTTGCGCGCATTTGATAGTGGCCTGATGCCAAAAAAACTTGGGGACGCCGCCATTCTGGCTGCATTTGTTGCGGGCAAGATGTCCGTGTTCCCAGGGCAACCGTTATAAATATTGTGCCTGTTTGGCATCTCCTGAATTATGCAAAAACTGATTGATTTGTTTGGCCTTGACGGCCTTATTCCTCATGGCTACTGCCTGTCCTGGAGCCCTGTTTTACTGTGGCTGCATGTCCTGTCAGACCTGCTGATTACACTCGCTTACTATTCCATTCCACTGACGCTGGTTTATTTTATCCGGCGGCGCAAAGACGCGCCTTATCCGTGGTTGTTTTGGATGTTTGCCGGTTTTATTATTGCTTGCGGCACCACGCATTTGTTCTCGGCGATTACCATCTGGATGCCTTTGTATTGGCTAGATGGCGTATTTAAAGCCCTGACCGCGATCCTTTCGGTTGCGGTGGCAGTCATGATGTTGCGGATTACGCCTCATGCTTTGTCTTTGCCCAGTTCTGCCCAACTGCAAGCTGAAATACAGCAGCGAAAAGTAGCCGAAGAAGCGTTGCAGGTTGCCAATGCGGAGTTGCAAAACACGGTGACACGTATGCAGCTGTTGTTGGATTCGGCGCTCGATGCCGTTATCAGTATGGATCATGACGGTAATGTGATTGGCTGGAATACTCAGGCCGAACGTATTTTCGGATACTCCAGCGAACAGGCGTTGGGAAGTAAAATAGCCGACTTAATCGTTCCTTTGTCTTATCGGGAGGGTCATTGGCAAGGTGTGGCTCGATTTGTCGCAACAGGGGTAAACACCATTATCGGCACACGTTTGGAAATTGTCGCCATGCGCGCCGATGCGTCCGAATTTCCTATCGAGCTGACGATCAGTGCGCTAAAACAAAAAGACGGCTATTTTTTTAGCGCCTATATCCGCGACATTACTGAGCGTAAGCGAGCCGAAGCCGAACTCACCCGGTCTAATGCCGATCTGGAGCAATTCGCCTATGCAGTATCCCACGACATGCGGCAGCCGTTACGCATGGTGTCCAGCTATTTATCGCTGATTGAAGACGCATTATCCGGCCGCTTGGATGGGGATACCCAGCAGTGTTTGGATTTTGCGCTGAACGGCGCAAAACGTATGGATGCCATGATTCTGTCGTTGCTGGATTATTCGCGGATAGGGCGCGTTTTTGAAAGCAAGGTGACGCTTAGCAGCAAGGCCGCCTTGGATGAGGCGCTGGCTTTTTTGAGCCCTGAAATCAGCGCCTGTAACGCGGATGTCAAGATAAGCGGCGACTGGCCTGAATTGTTTGCCTGCCCTGATGAGCTGACACGCTTATTGCAAAACCTGGTCGGCAATGCGCTCAAATATCACCAAGAAGGACAGCCGCCGCAAGTCGAGGTGCATGGCGCGGTACGCGGGGCGTGGCTGCGGGTGGAAGTGCACGATCAGGGGATTGGTATCGAACCGGAGCAGATAAAGCGGCTATTTAAGGTGTTTTCGCGCTTGCAGGCGCACAGCCGTTTTGAGGGGACTGGTGTAGGTCTGGCTTTGTGCCGCAAGATTGTTGAACACCACGGCGGCACTATTGGCGTCGAATCCGCAGGCGAAGGGCTGGGCAGTGTATTTTGGTTTGAATTGCCTGTCAGCTGTGCATGAGAAATGCCCGTTGTGGACGCAGATTTGTTTGCGCTTCAGGTCTACGGGCTGCCGACAAGCAGACCTTCCTGGTTTTTAAAACCTGGAAGGTCTAATTTCCAAACCTTTGAAACAGTTTTCGCCGGGGCGGATTCAACCCATAAATGCAAGGCCCAGCACATCTTGCATGTCATACAAACCGCTATCTTTATTTTCCAGCCAAACCGCCGCCCTGACTGCGCCGTTGGCAAAAGTCATCCGGCTGCTGGCTTTGTGGGTGATTTCAACGCGCTCGCCGTCGTCGGCAAACATGACGGTATGCTCGCCAACAATGTCCCCGGCTCTGATGGTTGAAAAACCAATGGTAAGCCTGTCGCGTTCGCCGGTATTGCCTTCCCGGCCATAAACCGCGCAGTCTTTTAAATCACGGCCTAAGGCATCGGCGATGACTTCGCCCATGCGTAATGCGGTGCCGGAGGGCGCATCGACTTTATGCCGATGATGCGCTTCGATGACTTCAATATCGGTGTAATCGCCCATGACTTTGGCGGTCATCTCCAATAATTTAAGCGACAGGTTGACGCCGACGCTCATGTTCGGCGCCATCACAATTGCCACGTCTTTGGCTGCTTCGCTAATCAACGCTTTTTGTGCGTCGCTGTAGCCGGTGGTGCCAATGACCAGTTTTTTTCCGGCGGCGCGGCAAATTTCAATAAAGCCCATCGACGCATCAGGACGGGTAAAATCGATCAACACATCGAATTGATCGACTACCGACGCCAAATCATCGCCGACTTTAACGCCGATGACGCTGATGCCCGCGAGTTCACCGGCGTCGCGACCGATGGCAAGGCTATTAGGACGGGACACGGCAACGGCCAATTCGGCATTTTTCGCCAGCGCCGCCGCTTTGATCAAACACAGCCCCATGCGCCCGGAAGCACCTACTACAGCAATACGCATCATGACTTATCCTGTTAATTTGTCGAAAAAGCTTTTTACGCCGTCAGTCCATGAGGATTCTTGTGGGCTATGATGTTTGCCACCGCCGGACAACGATTCGTTAAGTTGTTCGACCAACGTTTTTTGCTCTTTGGTCAAATGCACCGGGGTTTCAACCTGCACCTTGCACAATAAGTCGCCAACCGGGCCGCCCCGCACCGGCTTGACGCCTTTGCCGCGCAACCTGAACAATTTACCGGTTTGCGTTTCAGCCGGGATTTTCAACAGCACTTTGCCGTTCAAGGTGGGCACTTCCAGCTCGCCGCCCAAACAGGCGGTGGGGAAACTGATCGGCACTTCGCAATATAAATTGGCGCCATCGCGGGTAAAAATCTCATGGTCTTTGACCTGCACCTGGACGTATAAATCGCCTGCCGGGCCGCCGTGTTCGCCAGCTTCACCTTCTCCAGCCAGACGGATGCGGTCGCCGGTATCGACACCTGCCGGAATTTTTGCCGACAAGGTTTTATTTTCCTGAACCCTACCTTGGCCATGGCACGAACCGCAAGGGTCTTTAATCTGCTTGCCGCTACCGCGACACGTCGGGCAGGTTTGCTGGACTGAAAAAAAGCCCTGCTGCATCCTGACCTGGCCATGGCCGTGACAGGTTGAGCAAATGACCGGGCTGGAGCCTTTTTTAGCGCCGGAACCGTTACACACGCCGCAAGCCACTAACACTGGTACGCGGATTTTGGCTTCGGTGCCGAATACCGCTTCTTCGAGGCTTAATTCCAAGTTGTAACGCAAGTCCGAACCGCGTTGTACATTACTGCGCTGTTGCCTTCCGCCGCCGCCAAAAATATCGCCGAAAATGTCGCTGAAACTTTCACCGGCACCAAAACCGCCAAAGCCGCCGGCGCCACGTCCGCCGCCCATTGACGGATCAACCCCGGCATGGCCGAACTGGTCATAAGCAGAACGTTTTTTCGGGTCGGACAAGACTTCGTAAGCTTCTTTAATCTGCTTAAACTTGGCCTCAGCTTCGACCGGATTATCTTTATTCCGGTCAGGATGAAACTTCATCGCCTTGCTGCGATAGCTTTTTTTAATCTCTGCGTCACTGGCGTTTCTGTCTACACCGAGAAGCTTGTAAAAATCTTCTTTTGCCATGGTTCAATCCGCTCCTAATTATGATTCAGGAGATAAAGCATTGCTGCGAGGTTATTAAAAATCGCGCTTGTAAAAGGCGCAAAGTGGTTTGATTATGCGTTGTTTCCAAACACAAAAATGAAAACATTTATAGTTAATCTTCAGGTAAAAAATCTTTATTTAATAATTGCTCAAAACTGAAAGGGCAACTTTCTGGAAAGTTCTTTCTATCTAGGCCTGTTTCATCTTCGGCACTGATCTTTGCTTTTTCAAAAGCGATAGCAATCCTTTCCGCAAGTTCGTAGCGCAAACTTGGACTATCCCCAAGCAATTCTAAAATATCAATGCGTTGCGTCAGAATGGTGTTTTTCCAGCTTCTTGAGCGCAAAGCAGATTGAAATTGCCATTTTAATAAATGAGCCAACAACACAGTTAAACGGCTGGTTAATTCCCTTTTTTCACTTTTTCCCATGGCCTCCAATTCCTCTGCAACATGCTCAATATCAACTTCATTAAATTTATGTTGACGAAGTAAATTGGCATTGCTCATAAGCCAGGCATAAAAGTCTTCGTTGTAATTCGCTATAACATCCATAGATTTACTCTAAAAACCCTTTTGAAACCACTAAATTAACGGTTTCTGCAGTGGTTTGCTAATTTAACATTTTAGAGCCTTTAAACAAAAAAGAACGCAATGCCTACGCGGCATTGCGTTCCCAAGACTTAAATTTTTATTTGTTATCGTCGTCTTTAACTTCTTCAAACTCGGCATCGACCACACCGTCATCGGCCGCGTGTTCGGAAGAACTATGCGAAGCGCCCGCTGCATCGCCTTCAGACGCTGACTTTTGTGCATAAACACGTTCCGCCAGTTTACCTGATAACTCGGTCAAGTCATTGGTTTTGGCTTCAATTTCGGCTTTATCGTCGCTTTTAACCGCCGTTTTCAGTGCTTCAATTGCCTGTTCGATGCTGGTTTTTTCATCAGAGCCCACTTGATCGCCCAGTTCTTTCAGCGATTTTTCAGTGGCATGAATCATACCGTCTGCGTGATTGCGCGCATGAACCAATTCTGTCAGTTTACGGTCTTCATCAGCATGGGCTTCGGCGTCCTTAATCATGCGTTCGACTTCATCATCCGACAAACCGCTGGAGGCTTTGATAATAATCGATTGTTTTTTACCGGTCGCTTTGTCTTTGGCTGATACGCTCAAGATACCGTTGGCATCAATATCGAATGCAACTTCAATTTGCGGAACGCCGCGTGGCGCAGGCGGAATATCGGCAAGATCAAAACGTCCCAGCGATTTATTCGCCGCTGCGACTTCACGCTCACCTTGCAACACATGAACGGTTACTGCGGTTTGGTTGTCATCTGCCGTAGAAAAAATCTGCGATGCATTGGTTGGAATCGTGGTATTTTTCTCAATCAGCTTGGTCATCACACCGCCCATGGTTTCAATACCCAACGATAGCGGGATAACATCCAACAACAACACGTCTTTAACTTCACCACCCAAAACGCCGGCCTGAATTGCCGCACCTAAAGCCACCGCTTCATCAGGGTTTACATCTTTGCGTGGTTCTTTACCGAAAATGGCTTTGACCATTTCCTGTACTTTCGGCATACGGGTTTGACCGCCGACCAAAATCACGTCGTTAATATCCGATGCTGTTAACTTCGCATCTTTCAGCGCCATTTCGCAAGGGCCTTTAGTGCGGTTAATCAGCTCGTCAACCAACGATTCCAGTTTAGCTCTAGTCAATTTAACATTTAAATGCTTAGGACCTGATGCATCGGCGGTAATGTAAGGCAGGTTGACATCGGTTTGCTGGCTTGAAGACAATTCGATCTTGGCTTTTTCCGCCGCTTCTTTTAAACGTTGCAAGGCCAATGGGTCGTTATGCACGTCAACGCCGCTTTCTTTTTTGAATTCGGCCGCCAAAAATTCAATGATTCTTGAGTCGAAATCTTCACCGCCCAGGAATGTATCGCCATTAGTGGATAACACTTCAAACTGATGTTCGCCTTCAATCTCGGCAATTTCAATGATGGAAATATCGAAAGTACCGCCGCCTAAGTCATAGACCGCAATTTTGGTATCGCCTTTAGGCTTGTCCATACCGAACGCCAATGCTGATGCGGTCGGTTCATTGATGATACGTTTGACTTCAAGACCGGCAATACGGCCTGCATCTTTAGTCGCCTGACGTTGCGAGTCATTAAAATAAGCCGGTACCGTGATAACCGCCTCGGTCACTTCTTCGCCCAAATAGGCTTCGGCATCTTTTTTCAGCTTCATTAAGATACGCGCTGAAATTTCGGGCGCCGCCATTTTTTTGCCATGGACTTCAACCCAGGCATCGCCGTTTTCCGCTTCGGCGATTTTGTAAGGCACCATTTTGATGTCTTTTTGTACGACATCGTCTTTAAAACGACGGCCAATCAAACGCTTGATTGCAAAGACGGTGTTTTTCGGGTTGGTGACGGCTTGGCGTTTTGCCGACTGTCCGACCAACACTTCATCATCGCTGCTAAATGCGATAATCGAAGGCGTAGTGCGCGCACCTTCGCTGTTTTCAATCACTCTGGCGACGCCGTTTTCCAGTACCGCAACGCACGAGTTTGTTGTTCCTAAATCTATGCCGATTATTTTAGCCATTGAATTCTCCAGACTTGAATTTATTAAAAAAGTAAAAGTTGTTACAAATATGAGGCTGCTTTATTTGATTTCAAGCCTGTTCATTAATGCTAGGACCTGCCGCCGGTTTTTGTTCGGCGGCCTTGGCAACCAAAACCATCGCGGGGCGCAATAAGCGCCCGTTCAGCACATAACCTTTTTGGAATACGTTAACCACCGTATTCGGCGCCGCGCCTTCTACAACTTGCATAGCCATAGCCTGATGCAGTTCAGCGTTAAACGGCTGTCCGAGCGGGTCGATTATTTCAATATTGAATTTTGCGAACACCGATTCGAATTGCTTAATGGTCAATTCGCTGCCTTCGCGAAATTTTTTCACATCCTCGCTATCGCCTGTTGCTGCCTGCAAACCCAATACCAAACTGTCCAACACCGGCAATAATTCTTTAGCAAAACCGGTCAAGGCGAATTTGTGCGCATCTTCCAAATCCTTTTGCGTCCTCCGTTTCAGGTTTTCCATTTCCGCCTGCGCCCGAACCGCTTTATCCCAATTCTCCTGCCCTTTTTGCACGGCTTCGACCAATGCCTGTTGCAATTCCTCAAACGTCAATTCATGTCCGGCCAACTCGGTATGCGCCTCGCCGACGCTGTCGCTTCCGGTTTTAACCTGAGAGTCAGGCGCTTCCTGATCAGTACTCATTACTTATAACTCCTTAACATTTAAAATTAATAGCCATGCCAGACGGCTCAAAAAGACATTATTCATAGTGGGGCCGTTGATTTTGGATTCAAGGCGGCGCCTAATAATTTTGCCGTCACATCAACATAAGGAATAATTTTTTCGTAGGCCATGCGCGTCGGGCCGATCACGCCCAACACCCCGACCACTTCATCACTGACCGAATAGACCGACGTCACCAGACTGCAATGGTCGAACGCCCGATAGCCGGATTCTTCGCCGATAAATATCTGTACGCCGTCCGCTTTCATACATTGGTCGAGCAAGTGGATAACGCCCTGCTTTTGGCTAAACGCTTCAAATAGGCTCTTTAGCCGTTCCATATCCGACAACTCGGAAAATCCCATCAAATTGGTTTCGCCGGTCAGTACATAATCGTCTTTTTCATGATCTTGGTCGAAGGCCAATTGCGCCATTTGCACCGCATCTAACATACTCTGGCTGACCTGTGCCCCCTGTTCGGGTAAAGGCACATCTGTTCCAGACAGATGTGCCATGCGTTCCTGATCGTCCTGCAGCTCTTTCAACACCGCTTTTCGCACTGCATCGAGACTGCGCCCGGAATAAATTGAATTCAAATAATTGGCCGCCTGCTGTAACTCGGCGGCACTGAAGACCTTGGAGGTGTGAATGATTTTGTTATGAACTTCCTGCTCATTGGTCACAAAAATGACCAACACGCGGTTATGGGATAAGGATAAAAACTCGATATGACGCAAACACACCAGCTCCCTTTTAGGCAGTGTCACCACCCCAGCCATCTGCGTGAGTTCCGACAACAGTCGTGAGGCGACACCAATGGCATCATGTGCATCCTCGCTCAGCAACAAACTCTGATGCAACAGCGTTAAATCTTTCGCTTCTAGCGGCTTGACCGTTAGCAAACTGTCAACAAACAAACGATAGCCGCTAACCGTAGGCACACGTCCGGCCGACGTATGCGGCGAATGCACCAGTCCTAAATCTTCCAGGTCGGCCATGACATTACGAATGGTGGCCGGGCT
Organism: Methylobacter sp.; assembly: GCA_047920955.1. GTDB lineage: Bacteria > Pseudomonadota > Gammaproteobacteria > Methylococcales > Methylomonadaceae > Methylobacter_A. The sequence continues at coordinate 17,900 of JBLRXA010000046.1, forward strand.
TAAATTCAAGTCGGAATCTTTTGCTAAAGCCCGTGAACCCACCGGCTGGCCATCACTGATATAACGTTCGATCAGCGTTTTTAACAGCTGTAACGAGCGTCCATTTAAAACTTGCGCATTATTCACACCCACCTCTGCAACTGAATTTAGCACTCCATCAGGTCGAGTGCCAGATCGGCAAAGTATCAGCTCATTTGATTGTTGTCAATAAACGGCTTATGGTGTTTAAGAGATAAGAAAATCAAGAAAGCCACAAAAATTTCGTGTTTTTTCGTGGCTTTCGTGGACACTCATTTATTAGCCATCACTTAAACAAATGCCTAACTTCGTCCCTTTCTTCTTTTAATTCAGACTCGCTAAGTCGCATTTTTTGTAGGCTAAAGTCGTTAATATCAAGTCCCCGAACGATACTCACCTCGCCGTCAACAACAGTGACCGGAAACGAGTAAATCAGCCCGGATTCAATGCCGTAACTGCCGTCCGACAAGATCGCCATGCTCACCCAATCGCCCGGCTCGGTGCCGAAAACCCAATCTTTCATCTGACCTATCGCCGCATTTGCCGCAGAAGCCGCGCTCGATTGCCCTCTGGCTTTAATAACTTCCGCGCCCCGTTGCTGAACGTGAGGAATGAGTTCATTGACGTACCAGTCGTTATCAACCAGCGACAAGGCGTTTTGCCCTTTGACTTTGGCGTGATGGATGTCGGGGTATTGCGTGGTTGAATGATTGCCCCAAATCGTCATATTTTTCACATCGGCAGGCAACACGCCGCACTTTTCTGCCAGCTGGCTTAACGCCCGATTGTGATCCAGCCGGGTCATTGCGGAAAAGTTTTCCGGCCTTAAATCGGGCGCATTGTTCAAGGCAATCAGCGCATTGGTGTTGGCCGGATTGCCGGTCACCAAAATCTTAACGGTTGGACTGGCGACATCATTCAACGCTTTGCCCTGAACCGCAAAAATCTCGGCATTGACTTCCAACAAATCCTTACGCTCCATGCCTGGGCCGCGTGGCCGTGCGCCGACCAAAAAAACATAATCGACATTTTTGAAGGCAACTCTAGGATCGTCGGTGACTTCAATGCGATGCAGCAACGGAAAAGCGCAATCTTTCAGCTCCATCAACACACCTTGCAAGGCGCTCATGGCCGGGGTTATTTCAAGCAAATGCAAAACAACAGGTTGGTCTTGACCGAGCAAGGCACCTGCCGCCAAACGAAACAATAACGAATAACTAATTTGCCCTGCGGCGCCGGTTACAGCAATGTGAACGGGTGTTTTCATTTACTTTTCCTTTAATTTTTTATATTTTTTGTCTGCTTATTTGCAATAAGCCACCAAGCTAATCGGAAAATAACGACGGCTACCCCCATTCCCGACGACGGCATGAGCAGTGTGCTAATGATGCCTAACACAGACTGTAAACCCATCCCTCGCAGATAATAGCGAAGATAAGCCGTCATATCAAAAAAACACACCGATGATAACGAGCTGCGCCTAAACAGGAAGCGGGCTCAATTGTTTATCGAGTATAATAAATCGGTTTGATGCCCGTATTTACCTAGCAGACTAATCCATCACGAGTAAGTTAATGAAAAAACTGTTGTTCCAATTCGACACCGACACTCACCCTTCAGTTTTCGATACCGTTGTCGCCTATGACGGCGGCGCCGATCATGTGATCGGACATGGCGGCTTAACGCCGGACAATATCACCGCCTTGGTAGAAGGCACGATGTTTACCCGTGCGCCCAAGGATAAAAAAAATACCGCCATTTTTGTCGGCGGCAGCGATATGGTGGCGGGACAAGCTTTATTTATTGCGGTGCAAAAACATTTCTTCCCCGGCTTTCAAGTGTCGGTGATGCTCGACAGTAACGGCAGCAACACCACCGCCGCCGCCGCTGTTGCCAAAATGGCGTCAAGCACTACGCTGGCCGGTAAAAACGCCGTCGTTCTTGCCGGCACCGGCCCGGTCGGACAACGCGCCGCCGCCATGCTGGCAATGGAAGGCGCGGAAGTATCCATCACCGGACGCAAAATAGAGCGTGTCATTCGTGCCTGCGACAATATGAAAGCACGTTTCGGCGTAGAACTGACCCCGGTTGAAGCGGTCGATCATGCGGCGCGCGCCAAAGCCATTGAACACGCCCACATCGTTTTCGCCACCGGCGCGGCCGGCGTAGAACTGCTCACCGCCGAACAATGGCAACACAACACCCGCATCGAAATGATAGCCGATGCCAACGCCACACCGCCTCTGGGCATCGGCGGCACCGACGTAATGGACAAAGGCAACCTGCGCGACGGCAAAATCATCTGGGGCGCTATCGGTTTCGGTTCGTTAAAACTGGCTTTGCACCGCGCCTGTATCGCCAAATTGTTTGAAGACAATAAACAAGTTTTCGATGCCGAGAACATCTTTGCGCTGGCCAAGGACATGGCCTAAATCAGGCCAACAGGAACCTTGATGAAGCACGATGCCCTCAGCATTTTTCAGGCAGGCATAGCGGCAGCTGACCCGTATCTGGCGGTTAAACGCCACCTTGACTCGACGCTATTTGCCCCTTACTCAAAAGTCCATTTGATTGCGTTCGGCAAAGCCGCCTGCTCAATGGCGCAAGCGGCGCAGGAAATCATTCCCGCAAACAAAAGCGCGGGGCGAGGCATCGCCGTCACCAATTATGACAATGTGAGTCATGTAAATAATGTTGAGGTCATCGGCGCAGGCCATCCCTTGCCTGATGCAAACGGCCTTAAAGCGGCGCAACTGATTGCCGAGCGCGTACAACAGGCACAACAGCATGAGCTGGTTTTGGTACTGATCAGCGGCGGCGGTTCGGCGCTGATCCCTTACCCTGCCGGTCAAATCAGCTTGCAGGAAAAAATCGCCACCACCGAAAAACTGCTGGCTTCGGGTGCTTCCATCAACCAGATCAACTGCGTGCGCAAACATTTGTCGCAACTCAAAGGCGGCGGTCTGGCTAAACTGGCGGCGCCTGCCCATGTACACGCAATCATTTTATCTGACGTATTAGGCAACGATTTAAGCGCGATTGCCAGCGGCACCACCGTAGCTGACGACACGACCTACGCCGATGCGATTGACGTCCTTCAAAGCAAAGGCTTATGGCAGCAAATACCGGACACTGTCCGCCAACATCTGCAACAAGGTGAGCTGGGCGCTATCGCCGAAACGCCCAAACCGGGCGACGCCATTTTTAAAACCACGACACATAGCCTAATCGGCAGCAACGCCATCAGCGTTCAGGCCATGTTGGCAGCCGCGCAAAATTTGGGCTACCAAACAAATCTGTACAGCGATTGTTTATGCGGCGAAGCCAGAGAAGCCGCTGAAAAATGGGCTATCCACGCCAAAACATTAACCGCCAACACGCCGATAGCTTTACTGGCAGGCGGCGAAACCACAGTCACCTTAAAAGGCAACGGGCGCGGCGGCCGCAACCAGGAAATGGCGCTGGCTTTTGCCATTGCCGCCGAGCAACACGGCTTAAGCGGCAACTGGACATTTCTCAGCGGCGGCAGCGATGGCCGCGACGGCCCTACCGATGCGGCAGGCGGCAGCGTTGACCAAGATACCATCAAACGCATGACCCAAGCAGGCATCAGCCCAACCCAACTACTTGGAAATAACGATTCCTACACCGCATTAGCAGCGTCCGGCGACTTGCTGATAACTGGCGCGACCGGCACTAATGTCGCCGATTTACAAATCTTGCTGATCCAACCGGCAGCCTAAACAAAAATATTAATCCAGGAGAACACCATGTTTAACGCATCAATGACCATCCAAGGCTTCGACGACGAATTATTCCAAGCCCTCGAACAAGAACGCCAACGCCAGGAAGACCATATCGAACTGATCGCCTCCGAAAACTATTGCAGCCCACGGGTCATGGAAGCGCAAGGTTCGCAACTGACCAACAAATACGCCGAAGGCTATCCCGGCAAACGCTACTACGGCGGCTGCGAATTTGTCGACAAGGCCGAGCAACTGGCCATCGACC
>JBLRXA010000047.1:0-21720 GCA_047920955.1 Methylobacter sp.
GATCAATATGGGGCGTGTGTTTGTGCGTAAGGGACATTATTTAAAATCAACACCCAATTTATTTTTATGGTAAAAATCAACTAAGCCGCTTTAGACACATCATCAGTCGAACCGCTGACTGCCTTGCTTGATGCCTTCATCAAGGCAATTCTTAGCGCCCCGGTCAAACTGGCGCCAAGGCCAAGCCTGACTGCTAAGGCGGGCACTAAAATCATGGAGGCAACGACTAAACTGGTGCCGAGTAACAAAGAACCGTTATTGGATGCTTTAACGTCTGTGCGGATTAATTGCTGAGCCATCATTTCACCTTTTCATATAAGATTGAGGGACAAAAACACACAATCTTTAAAGCATAATCAATGCCAACCCGTAATAAATTGATTTTATTGAAATAATAATAGAGGCCGCTTAAAGCATCAGTAAAACTGTGTTATATAACACAGTTTAATAAGTTAATGCGTCATATCCCCTATATTCGGGCCATGGTCGTTACTTATTGAATGGCTGTTTTTTTAACTGGGCGGCGCGGCGTTGTTTGAATTTGACATAGCTTATTAACAACAGTACCTTAGGCGACATTTTTTAACTTTCACTTAAACACCGGTTTTTCAAGAGCAGTCAATGGAAGAATTTCATAGAATAAGTCGTTTACCCCCCTACGTTTTTAATATTGTTACTGACCTGAAAGCCAAAGCGCGCGCGGCCGGAGAAGATATTATCGATTTTGGCATGGGCAATCCCGATCAAGCCACGCCTGATCACATCGTTAATAAATTGATTGAGTCGGTGCAGCGTCCCGATACCCATCGTTATTCTGTGTCAAAAGGCATTCCGCGCCTAAGAAAAGCCATTTGCACCTGGTATAAAAATCGTTTTGATGTCGATTTGGATTCCGAAACCGAAGCCATTGTCACCATCGGTTCTAAAGAAGGTCTGGCGCATTTGGCGTTGGCGACCTTAGGCCCTGGCGATGTGGTGTTGGTGCCTAATCCGGCTTATCCGATCCATCCTTATGGCGTAGTCATTGCTGGCGCCGATCTTCGCCATGTGCCGATGGTGCCGGGCGGTGATTTTTTTGAAGAGCTGCACAAAGCCATTATCGATTCATGGCCCAAGCCGAAAATGCTGATCCTTAATTTTCCCGGCAACCCAACCACTCAGTGCGTGGAGCTGGATTTTTTCGAGAAAATTATCGCCATCGCCAAAGAGCATAATATTTGGGTGGTACAAGATATTGCTTACGCCGACATCGTTTTTGACGGCTATAAAGCACCGTCGATTCTTCAGGTTGAAGGCGCCAAAGACATTGCGGTCGAGTTTTTCTCGCTGTCGAAAAGCTACAACATGCCGGGCTGGCGCGTCGGTTTTATGTGCGGCAACAAGGAACTGGTAGGTGCCTTGGCGCGCATCAAATCGTATTTGGATTACGGCACCTTTACGCCGATCCAAATTGCCGCGATTGCCGCACTCGAAGGCCCGCAAGAGTGCGTGGCTGAAATTTCCGAAATGTACCGCAAACGCCGCGACGTGCTATGCGAAGGCTTAACGGCGGCAGGCTGGCCGGTGGAAAAACCCAAAGCTACCATGTTCGTCTGGGCGCGCATTCCCGATGCTTACCAGCATTTAGGTTCGATTGAGTTTGCCAAAAAACTGCTGAACGAGGCCAAAGTGGCGGTGTCGCCGGGTATTGGTTTCGGCCAACATGGCGACGATCACGTCCGCTTTGGTTTAATTGAAAATGAACACAGAACCCGTCAGGCAGTGCGCGGCATTCGTTTGATGATGAAGAAAGATAAGGTTATATAATTATCAGACGCGTTCATTTTGGAAAACCATGAGGGGTTAAAATGACGGATAACATAGAAAGTATTGTTTTAGAACATTTACGTCATATTCGTGGCAGAGTTGACCAAATAGCTGAGGATATGTCCGATCTTAAACATCGTATGTCCAGCCTTGAGTCGTCAATAGTTTCAGTTAAACATGAAGTCGCTCATGGCGATGAAACTGACGCGAGGCAGCAAGTTAGTCTCGATAAAATTGTTGATCGTATTCAGCGTATAGAAAAAAGACTGGAGCTTATTAGTTAAGCGGTGGTAAGTATTTTTCCCATAAATTTATGGGGTGATAATAGTTTTTAACTGGAGTTTGATTTGAAACCGGTAAAAGTAGGTGTATTAGGATTAGGGACTGTCGGCGGCGGCACCGTCAACGTATTAAAGCGCAATGCGGCGGAAATTGCGCGCAGGGCAGGGCGTGAAATTATCATCACCCGCGCCTCGGCCAAAGATTTAAACAAGCCGCGCATTTGCGACACCCAAGGCATCGCCTTAACTAGCGATCCTTTCGAGATTATCAATGATCCCGACATTGAAATCATTTTGGAATTGATTGGCGGGGCTGGCGCGGTTAAAGACATGGTGTTAAAAGCCATAGCAAACGGCAAACACGTTGTCACTGCCAATAAATCTCTGATTGCGTTACATGGCAACGAGATTTTCGCCAAAGCCAGCGAAAAAGGTGTGATTGTCGCTTTTGAAGCGGCTGTCGCTGGCGGCATTCCCATCATCAAAGCCATTCGCGAAGGCTTGAGCGGCAACCAAATCGAATGGCTGGCGGGCATCATCAACGGTACCGGCAATTTCATCCTGACCGAAATGCGCGATAAAGGCCGCGATTTTGCTGACGTGCTGGCCGAGGCGCAAGCTTTGGGCTACGCCGAAGCCGATCCGACTTTTGATGTCGAAGGCATTGATGCCGGGCATAAATTGACCATTTTGGCGTCTATTGCCTTTGGTATTCCGTTGCAGTTCGACAAGGTATTTACCGAAGGCATTACCCAAATTACCCGCACCGATGTCGAGTACGCCGAACAACTCGGTTACCGTATCAAGCATCTGGGCATTGCCCGTAAAACCGCGCAAGGCATTGAATTGCGTGTGCATCCGACCTTGATTCCCGAACGCCGCCTGATTGCCAACGTCAACGGCGTCATGAATGCGGTTTTAGTCAAAGGTGATGCGGTCGGCCCGACGCTGTATTACGGCGCTGGCGCTGGTGCCGAACCGACGGCCTCGTCTGTGGTCGCCGACGTGATTGATGTGGTACGCGCTTTAACCAGTGATCCCGAAAACCGTGTGCCGCATTTGGCATTTCAGGCCGATGCTCTGGCCGACATTCCGGTGTTGTCAGCCGATTTATTTAAGACCGCTTATTATTTGCGCTTGAATGCCGAAGACAAGCCGGGCGTGTTGGCCGAAGTCACCCGCATTCTGGCGGCGCATCAGATCAGCATCGAAGCCATCAGCCAAAAAGCGCCGTTGCACAATGAAACATCAGTGCCGATTATCATATTGACGCAAGTCACGCTGGAACAAGAAATGAACGCGGCTATTGCTGAAATCGAAGCACTCAGCACCGTCAGCGGTAAAGTCAACCGCATTCGCTTGGAAACTTTAGGATAAATAAACAATGTCTACACACAAACACCACACCGGCCTAATTGACCGTTACCGTGACCGCCTGCCGGTCAGCGCCAGCACCCGCATTATCAGCTTGAACGAAGGCAATACGCCGATGATTCAGCTGTACAATATCCCCCGCCTAATCGGCAAAGACGTGGATATTTACGTCAAATTCGAAGGCTTGAACCCCACTGGCTCGTTTAAAGATCGCGGCATGACCATGGCGGTGACCAAAGCGGTAGAGGAGGGCAGTCAAGCCATTATTTGCGCCTCAACCGGTAATACTTCAGCCGCCGCCGCCGCCTACGCCGCGCGCGCTGGCATCAAAGCCTTCGTGTTAATTCCCGACGGCAAAATCGCCCAAGGCAAACTGGCGCAAACCTTAATGTACGGCGCTGAAATCATTCAGATTAACGGCAACTTCGATAAAGGCATGGCCTTAGTCAAAGAAATTGCCGATCATGCGCCGGTGACCATCGTTAACTCGATCAACCCGTACCGGATTGACGGCCAAAAAACCGCCGCCTTTGAAATCGTCGATGACTTAGGTTTCGCCCCTGATTATCACTGCCTGCCGGTCGGCAATGCCGGTAATATCACCGCTTATTGGAAAGGCTATAAAGAATACGCCACCGACCGGGTGTGCAGCACACGCCCGGTCATGTGCGGTTACCAAGCCGCCGGAGCTGCGCCGTTTTTGGCCGGACATCCGATTGAAAATCCTGAAACCATCGCCACCGCCATCCGCATCGGCAACCCGCAATCTTGGGATTATGCTTGGGCGGCGCAAAAAGAATCCGGCGGCTGGTTTGAAAAATTCACCGATGAACAAATTTTAGCCGCGCAAAAAATGCTGTCGCAATATGAAGGCATCTTTTGCGAACCGGCGTCAGCGGCTTCATTAGCGGGCGCGCTGCATGACATCGCGTTAGGCAACATCCCCGAAGGTAGCAAAATCGTCTGCACCTTAACCGGCAATGGTCTAAAAGATCCTGATACCGCGATAAAGCAATGTGCAGCGGCGCATCCGGTGACCATCGAAGCCACTCTGGATGCAGTTAAACGGGCTATTTTGGATTGTTTGTAAGCAATGATGTTTAAAGGCCGCTTAGAGATTGGTTCCGCTATTGCTCAACTCATTTTATATATTATTTTAGATTCATAAATGTGCATTGAGCAATTCGCTGAGATCTCAAAAACTTTACTTACGCCAATAATTGCTGTTGTTGCAACATACATTGCGTATCAACAGTGGAAGACAAATAAGCAAAAGTTAGGTCTTGATCTTTATGACCGCCGCTTAAAGGTATACGAGGAGGTTCGGCAAATTCTTAGTATTATTCTTCGAGATGGAAAAGCTAGTTACGAAGATCTGTCGAAATTTTACAGGGCTGTTTCAGAAGCGGATTTTTTGTTTAAGTCAGAAATTACTGATTACATAAACGAAATATATGAACGGGGTGTAAACCTTCAATGCTGGTCTGAACAATACCGTGATAATACGCAGGATAGGCCGGATGGATACAATCATCAAAAAATTGTTGATGGGAAGCATGTTGAGCTTAATTGGTTAATAAAGCAGTCCGAACCAGCAAAGCAGAAGTTTAAAAAATATCTTGATATTAGTCAGTTAACCTAATGCTGTAAGGCGGATTTCGCTAGTTCCCAAGCCAAGTAGGGTACTTTGTGCGTACCTTTTTTGTGGTTTAGTAAGTAAGTTGGGCATTATGATATTTATATTTAATAGGAGTTACGCATTGACAAATATGTCTATTGATAAATCAATGAGTTAACTATTTTAAAAATGGGATTTCTGGTAATTTTAAAATTATAACTCTTTGATTTATTAGTATGTAATTTTGTCAATGCGTAACTCCTATTTAAGTTAAATTGAGGTAGTAAATTTACAATGAATATTGAAACTATCCGTCATGAAGCATTGCTGCTTCCGCCTCAAGAACGGGCGCAATTGGCAGAACAATTGTTATCCAGTCTCGATACCCTAACAGAATCGGAAGTCGAGCAACTTTGGTTTGAGGAGGCTGCGCGTCGTGCTGATGAAATGGACTGCGGACTGGTACAACGCATCCCGGCCGATGTGGTTAATCGGGAAGCTCAAGCACTGCTAAAGTGAGCTACTTTTTTAACCCAAAAGCACGGGTTGAACATTTGGAGCATGTTGCCTATTACGAATCCCGGCAACAGGGTTTAGGTGCTCGCTATCTTGCGGCTTTTAATGCGGCAATGACCAAAGTTTGCTCCTCCCCACATCGCTATAAAATTGAGTTTCCGCCTAATATTCGACGCTATCGGCTTCCCGGTTTTCCGTACAATATCCTTTACCGGCAATCAGGTGAGGATGTTGAGGTGCTGGTCGTTGCCGCGCATCGTCGTCGCCCGGATTATTGGTTGGATAGGGTTTAGCAAGCATACAAAGCCGACGTTTTTGTCGGCTTTTTTATTGGAAAAATCCATGTATTATCAAAATTACGGGGGACGTTATTAATGGATCGGTAGAGTGGTATTGATTGCAGTTAAACTATTTTTCTGAAGCAAGCTATCAAGTTATAAGCGAAAGTTATTGATTAAAGATAAGAATAAATGTTATTTTTAGTACCGGCGCATCGTAAGTCATTGATTATTTGTTATATGAGAAATTTAAAATACAATTTTTCGTAAAGCTTATTAATCATAAGTTATTGAAAAATAATATTAACTATGATCGCGCGTGTCACGCTCTACGCTAAGTTTAGGTCAACTTTGCGCTCTTCGTCGTGAGTTTTTGTAAAATCTAAAGCCGGTCTATGTCGGCTTTTTTATTGGAAAACCCATGTATTATCAAGGCGTAAAAAAATCCATAGTGCCCCGTCCTGTGCCCAAAAGACGTGCTAATTTGGGTCAAATGCACCCGATATTGGAGCGCATCTTGTTAGCTCGGGGGATTACGTCAGAAACGGAACTGGATCGGACGCTGTCAAAACTACCGTCGCCGTGGCTGCTGTCGGGCATGGAGGATATGGTTGGGCATTTGATTTCGGCAATTAATCAGCGGCAGCGGATTTGTATTGTGGCTGATTTTGATGCCGATGGCGCCACCAGTTGTGCGGTCGCTATCAAGGGTTTGCAATTATTGGGGGCAGGGCGGGTGGACTTTGTGGTGCCGAACCGCTTTGAATACGGTTACGGTTTGACCCCTGAAATCGTCGAACTGGTCAAGCGGAAAAATCCCGATGTGATTGTGACTGTCGATAACGGCATTTCCAGCATAGACGGCGTTCGTGTTGCCAAAGAACTCGGTATAAAAGTGCTGATTACCGATCATCATTTGCCAGGGCATGAGTTGCCCGTTGCCGATGCCATCGTTAACCCCAATCTGGTTGGCGATCAATTTCCCAGCGGTGCACTGGCCGGTGTTGGCGTGATGTTTTATGTGTTAATGGCGCTCAGGAATCGTTTAAGGGAACAAAACTGGTTTGAGCAAAATCAAGTTCAGGAGCCTAATCTCGGACAGTTACTGGATTATGTGGCTTTGGGTACGGTCGCTGATGTGGTGGCGCTGGATCCGATTAATCGGGCTTTGGTATATCAAGGCTTGTTGCGCATACGCACCGGGCGCTCGCATCCGGGCATTAATGCGCTGATTGAGGTGTCGGGGCGAAGACCTGAAACACTTTGCGCGACCGATTTGGGGTTTGCACTAGGGCCTAGGCTTAATGCTGCAGGGCGCATGGATGATATGTCGCTGGGTATTCAATGCCTGTTGACTGATGATCCGGTGCTGGCAAAGACAATAGCACTGCAACTCGATGAATTGAACAATGACCGGCGCGAGATTGAAGGGCAAATGAAAAACGAGGCCATGGCCTTGTTAGGTGAGATGAAAAAACTTGATGAACGTCGCACGCCAGCAGGTGTTTGTTTGTTTGATGCCAATTGGCATCAGGGCGTTATCGGCATTTTGGCGTCGCGGATTAAAGACCAGCTGCATCGTCCCGTTATCGCCTTTGCACCGGCCGGAAATAATGAGATTAAAGGCTCGGCGCGCTCAATTCCCGGCGTCCATATTCGCGATGTGTTGAGTGATATTGCCGCCGCACATCCTAAGTTGCTGAGTAAGTTCGGCGGTCATGCAATGGCCGCCGGCATGAGTCTGAAGATGAAGGATTATCCGCCGTTTGCCTTGGCTTTTGATGAGATGGTCAGGAAGCGTCTGGCGTCTATCGATCTGGAGCAAAAAATCTATTCCGACGGCGAGTTGACCGAGCAGGAAATGACCCTTGAATTTGCCGAGTTACTGCAAAATGCCGGAACCTGGGGACAGGAATTTCCGGAGCCAATTTTTGAAGGGGTGTTCGATGTGATTCAAGCGCGCATTGTCGGACAGCGCCATCTTAAGCTAGTGCTGAGAAAACCCTTCGGAGATTTGCTAATTGATGCGATAGCTTTTTATGTCGATAAGCCGGAAAACTGGTTAGGTTTACGCAGCATTAAGGCGGCTTATAAGCTGGATATTAATGAGTTTAGGGGTAACCGCAGTGTGCAGTTTATTGTGCAGTATCTGGAAAAAATCATCTAAAAAAAGGGCGGGGGAACCGCCCTTTTTGATGTTCGATAAAACTATTTTTTAGGTTCTGCAGGTGCCGCTGGCACAGATTCCACGGTTGTTTCAACAGTTGTTTCAGTCGTGGTTTCGGTTGTTGTTTCAACTGCTTGGCTTGGGTCGGCCGCTACAGGTTCTACAGTCTTTTCAACGGTTGTTTCGCTTGTTGTTTCAGTCGTTTTTTCAACAGATTCAGGAGCTGCTTCAACTTTAGGCGCTTCTAGCGGCACTAAAATTTCGACTTTGGCCTGGTTACGCAATGTTTCTATCATGTTTTGAACTTTTTTGCGTTGCAGGAACGGCATCAACTGTTCTTTAACGGCTTCCAAGGGAGGCGGGGTCAATGCGCGTGAATCCTCTTTTAAAATCACATGAAAACCGAATTGTGTCTTAACCGGTTCTTTGCTGTATTTGTCTTTTTCCAGTGCGGCGACGGCTTCCGAGAAAGGTGCGACCATTTGCGCGCCGGAAAACCAGCCTAAATCGCCGCCGTTTTGCGACTCTTTGGCATCCAATGAGTGCTTGTTAGCCAATTTGGCAAAATCTGCACTTTTGTTTTTACTTTTGTCTAATTCGGCGATTATTTTTTTGGCTTCTTCTTCTGTCTTAACCAGAATATGACGTGCTTTGAATTCAATGCCTTTTTCGGCAGCCACTTTGCTGTCGTATTCGGCCTTGATTTCCTCGTCGGTTACCGGGTTGGCTTTGACGAAGTTTTGCAGGGTCGCTTGGGTCAATAAGGCTGTTTTGGCCGACTCTAGTTGGGCTATGAAATCAGGCGATTTATCGAGTTGTTTTTGCAGGGCATCCTGAACCAGCAATTCCCGCTGAACCAGTTCTTCAATCAATTTCTCTTTAGGAAAGGTTTGTCCGTGGCTACGTTCGGCGATTTCTTTTTCCAATGTTTCTAATGTTGATTTGCCGATATATTGGCCATTGACAACAGCAACCGCATCGGCTTTGCTGATTGCAGGTGCAGCAGAGGTGGCGGGTGAACTGCCGTTACTGGCGGCTTGTTCTTGATCACAACCGGCCATTAATGCCGTGCCGACGATAAGTAGAGGGATAAAATTTTTCATTGAGAGTTTTCCTTTGGTTTATTCAGAGGGTGAGAGAGCATTAATGCCTAAGGCATGAATTTGTTGTTTCATCAGGTCGCCTAGCGCCTTGTAAATCAGCTGATGCCGCTGAACTAACGATTTACCTTCAAAAGCATCGGCGACAATGGTCACATGGTAATGGCCTCCGCCGCTGCGGGCGCCAGCATGTCCGGCATGTGCCGCGCTGTTGTCGATAATTTCCAGCAGCGCCGGTTGGAAGGCGTCATTTAGCAGTTTTTTGATTACGTCTGATGTCATTGTGGAAATACTTTTTTAAAGGGTTTAACGATAACCTGGGCATAAACCCCGGCATCGACATAAGGATCGGCATCAGCCCATTGTTGGGCGTCTGCCAGGCTGTCAAACTCGGCAACGACCAAACTGCCGGTAAAACCCGCTGTCCCCGGATCATTGCTGTCAATCGCCGGATGGGGGCCTGCTAATACTAGCCGCCCGGCATCTTGTAGCGATTTAAGGCGTTCAAGGTGGGCGGGGCGCGCCGACTGTCTTAACGCCAAACTGTCGGCGACATCTTCGCTGATAAGGGCATATAACATAGATTATTCTTCAGTATTAGGGATGTATTTGTATAAAAAAACCATTTGCACCACGATGAAAACAACCATCAAACCCGGTACGCCGAATGTTTTGAAAGTGACCCAGTCGTCGGTATTATAGTTGTACATAACATAAAGGTTAATAAAACCGATGCTGATAAAAAAGCAGCCCCAGAGCGTGTTCAAACGTCTCCAAGCCGATGCCGGCAATGTTAAGCTGGCCGACAGCATTTTTTCGATGAAAGGTTTTTTACCGATAAACTGGCTACCCAAAAAGGCGATGCCAAACAGCCATTCTATGATGGACAGTTTCCATTTGATGAATTGCTCATCTTGCAAATAGAGGGTTGCCCCGCCCATCACCACGATTAGCCCTAAGGTAATCCATTGCATAGTTTCAACCTTGCGGTGTTTAAACCAGGCATAAGCGACCTGGATAATGGTTGCCGCAATGACAACTGCCGTGGCGACATAAATATCGTAAAACTTGAAGGCAATGAAAAATAAAAGGATAGGGAAAAATTCGAGAAGTTGTTTCATAGTCACTGAAATTAGGGTGATCAGACGTAAGCATCTATTCCTGTCAGCAATTGTCCGCGCTGTTCTTGCAGTAGGGCATTAAATTGCTCGTTGTAGGCGGAAAGTGCCCTTAAAGTGCGTAAATCGGTGGGTTTTATAATGTTGTTTTGGTTAGCCAAATCAAAGTCATTGATTGTCTTTTCAATTTCTTCGGGTGAAGGGAATTTGTTGGCTTTTGGGTTTTGAGCCTCTTGTACAACAAGTAACGCCTTTTCATCTTTATTTAGCGCACTATTATTTTTTCCAACTTTGGGGTTAAAACCTAGCGGCGAAAAGTTTAATGATGAGCTGTGGATTTTCATAAAGAAAGCGACTTGTTGCGCAAAGTTGACTGTACGCATTGTAAAATCTTTGCTACGGAATGTACATGCTTGAATCGCTGTTTCTGCTAGAATATTGATTATTTTTGGAGCAGATTTGTGGACAAAAACACGCAGACAGAATTAGAAGCCGCCGCATTCAGACGCTTGGTCAGTCATTTACAAAAAAATACCGACGTTCAGAATATCGATTTAATGTTATTGGCGGATTTTTGCCGGAACTGTCTGGCCAAATGGTATTTGGCGGAAGCGGTAGAGCAGGGCGTCGCTATGGATTACGAACAGGCTAGGGAAATTATCTACGGTATGCCTTATGACGAATGGAAAGGCAAATTCCAAACTGAAGCGACGCCTGAACAATTAGCCGCTTTCGAACGCAAACAGCAGGCGAAATCAGCATGACCGGTCAAGCAAAATACGACGCGATGTTTTCCGGCGTTATCGGTCAGGATTACGAGTTGCTCAATTTAATTTGCCCTGCTGCAACGCAGATGAGCCGCCTGGTTGGCGATGCTGTTGCTGGCTATGCCGAACAGGCAAAAGCGAATCTCGCCGTGGTGGAACTGGGTGGCGGCACCGGCATTACTACCTTAGCGTTGTTAACGGCATCCGATAAGCTGAATATTCTAAGCGTTGATAACGAGCCGGTCATGCAGGAGCAAGCCAAGAAAAACCTACAACACTGGACGGCAGACGGCAAACTGAGTTTTTGCGGCGATGATGCGCTGACCGCATTAAACAACCTTGACAGCGCCAGCATTGATATTGTCGCTAGCGCCTATACCTTGCACAACTTTCTCGACAGCTATCGCAGCAAAGTGATACAGGACATTTTCAGGGTATTGAAACCTGGCGGCCAATTTGTTAACGGCGACCGTTACGCGTTGGACGACATTTCCCTGCATACGCGTACTATTCAGGACGAAATCAGCGGATATTTCAACGTATTAACGCAACTTAACAAGCCGGATGTGCTCGAACACTGGATAGTGCATTTGTTCTGCGATGAATCGGAAAACCATGTCATGCGCGAATCGGTTGCCTTAAACCAGCTTCGCGATGCCGGTTTTGCAGCCATCAATCTGAGCCATAGGCTAGCCGTCAACGCCTTGGTAACCGCCCAAAAACCCGCTTTATAAGCTAACGCTATGAAATACTTGCTACCGCTTATCATGGCGACCCAACTCAGCGGCTGTACGAGTTTTGGCAAGGGCATGGTTGAAGCCTATTTGGAGAAACAACGGTCAGATGACACGCGTGTTTGCGAAATATGGGGCAAACCCTTTTACGGGCTTTTACCATTTCTGGACAATAAACCAGGCAAAATGAAGGTGTTGATGGTGCATGGCGTGGGCGACCGTTTGCCGGGATATTCGACGCAATTTGCAGAAAAATTGACTAAAGAACTGGATTTGCCCGTCATGTCTAGCCAGTATAAAAACATCACACTGACCAGCCGATACGATAACAGCAAGAATCTGGGCAACTTACGCATTACCCGCTGGCTAAGCAAAGACCGAAGCAAAGAGCTGCTGTTTTACGAATTGACCTGGTCGATCATTACCGCTAAGCAAAAAGAAGTACTTGCTTATGACAATTCAGGGGAATATTCATTTCGCAGGGCGGAAGTCAACAACATCATGAAGAAGTTTTCCAACGACACCGGCCCTGACCCTATTATCTATTTGGGTGAAAGCAGGGAAGACATACTGGTTTCATTCGGCCAGTCGTTCTGTTGGATGACCAAAAGCAATTGGGATGACTTGCCGAACAATGTGCAGCAAGCTTGTTCATTTAATGACAGCAACACGCCTGCGAACATTGATGTCGACCAATACGCCTTTATTTCGCATAGTTTAGGCAGCCGTATCACTATTGACGGCATGCAGCGCATCGCTTCCTTATTGGACAAACGGAGCGTTGAATTCGGCAATGCCTTGAAGAACAAAGAAATCCCCATTTATATGATGTCCAACCAATTGCCGATGTTGCAATTAGGCCGCAAACTGCCGGACATCAGCAACCAAAAGGCGGCATATTGCCAACCGGAAGGTGAAAAATACAATCAACGCATGTTGGCCAAAACCCCCATCATAGCCTTCAGCGACCCCAATGACCTGTTAAGTTATGCGATTCCGCACGGTTTTGTCGAAAAGTACCTGGATTCAAGGTTATGTATTGATGTTACCAATATCAACATCAATGTGGCGACCATCTTTGACGCGTTCGGCTTAGGCAGACTGGCCAATCCACTTGATGCCCATGTCGGTTACGATACTGACAATCGCGTAGTCGCGCTGATCGCCAAAGGCATTGGCAATAAGAACGCAGCCCAGATTGTCAATGAACGTTGCCGGTGGATTGAAACAATAGATTAAAGAGCGTTTTATGATTAATTACGAGCAAGACTTTTATTGATGCCTAATGGGTAGGTGTTCGTAAATCGATAATCTTAAAATATTAATATAATTTAACATAATATACATTATGCGAAGTTTTTTAGGGGTTATTTTTCGTTACGCGTGACGGAAATTGGCTGATAGCATCGACGCTGCCTGCTTCGCTGGCGACTGTTGGCTTGGGTCGGCATTTAAAGCGGTTGATTAGGTGTGTGGATGGCAGTTTCGTTAAGTGGCCAGGGAGAATTAGCCTGGTCAAAAGCCAGGCTTTGCGACCATAACATTAATTAAATAACGTTATGCGTTACATTAAATCTTGATTTGTGTAACATTAATCAAGGTAACTGGTTGCATCATCTAAACGATAATAAGCGTCATATTCCGGCGATGTGTAAGCAAGATTGGCGACAATCGCCACTTCTTTGTCTTTTATCAGTTTAGAAACCATTTCGGCAACGGATAAATGACGCGGATAAACTTCAATGCCCAAATTGGGAAAGATGGTGCTACCGCCTGCCTCAACATCAGTCAGATAAACCACGAATGTGCCTACCCGTTGCCCTCCCCTTTTTAGCTGTTTGGCGCTTCCGGGTATCGACGGAACTCTCTTTGTTATTTTTTGTCATCATGCATCATGTAACGCTGTGTGCCCTTTTACTTTTCCTGCAAATGCCAGACGCCTTGCCCGGTCAGTAACTTCCGTTCAAGCCAATTTTCTATTGTTAAGCGGTCTTGCCGGTAAATGGCCGGGCATGGTAACGCTGTATGCTGTTGGCGCTGCTCGACCGCTGCCAGCCAATGCTCCCAAGCCATGATATTTTCTGCGCTAAAACGCTCGTCTTCACAAGGGCCTAAGGCATATAACATGCTCGGTGTGTTCCGGCCTTTAACGCAAACCAGCCCCAAACGCCTGGCCGGGATGCCCAGTTTTTTCGCGGTGTCCGCCAGTTCGCCGGTGACGATGATCTCGGTGTTGAACAGGCGCGTTAGGCCTTCGATTCTCGAGGCCAGGTTCAACGGGTCGCCGAGTATGCCGAATTTCCTGACCCCGCGTTTAGGGCCCAAATCGCCCATGACCACGGCGCCGGAAGTCAGGCCGATGCCTGCATTGATGGTGTTGCCGATGTCTTCCAATACCTGGGGTTCAAATTTGCCTGCATACCGGGACGCTACCGAGGCGAAAAATTGTTGCTGCAAAACCGTCAGCTCCAAGGATGCCCGCAAGGCGTTCTGATACACCTGCTCTTTATCGCCTTCATTGTCCGGAAACGGCCAGTAATAGCACACCATGTCGCCGACGTACGCTTCGAGCCAGCCTTGATATTTGTCCTGCAACATTAATGAGGTTTCATTCAGATAATCGTTCATCAGATTAAGGACATTTTTAGGTTCCTTCAGGATGCCGGTTATCGTGGTGTAGCCTTCAAGGTCGCTCATCAGCACAATGACTTGGTTGGAAGTGCTTTTAAAGTTTTCGTCGGTTTTTAGTTTAAGCAGCAGATTATGGACTTGTTGCGGCAAATAGTGCTTAACGATGCTCCCTTCCCGAAAACCGATCAGCAAACGTGCGCCGGTGGTCTGCAAGCTGCCGGTGATAAAGGTCAACAAGGCGGCTGTCACCGGCCATAGCTGCAATTCAGGGTTGATGAAACACAGCGCGGCCAGGCCGCCAAAAACCAGGCCGCCGACCAGCCACAGCATGGACTGGGTTAAATAGGCGCCCGCCAACACACTGACGATGGCGACGCCAATGAACAGCGCCGCGTTGAGCATGTTGCCGGTTCTGCGCGGATAATCTTGGTTGAGCAGCGTTTCCACGGCATCGGCGAGATACTGCGCGCCCGGCGTCAACAGTTTGGGCGCGATAAGTGCCGTGGTCATCGGCGTAATCAGGGTGTCGGTGGTTTCAGTGGGTGCGGTCGCCTGGAAGATGACCGCCTTGTTTTTAGCCGCAGCGGCGGCGCTGATGGCGGTGTCCTGGTCGCAGGCCGCCAACGCGCTCAACGGCAGCAACGCACGCTCGGCGGTGTTTTGCACGGCATAAAGCGGCCGGCTTAAACGGATGCGTCGGCACGGGATGTTGTTATCGCACATTTCGTTTTGGCCTGCATCAGCCAACGCCGCCTGCAAGCGTTCCGGCGCCACTGAGTTTGCCAGCCTCAATACCGCATGGTTGCCGCTTAAATCAATCCAGCGGGCGATGGAGCTGTTGCGTGTCGCCAAGCGGTCTTGCGCCTCAACCGTTTGCCCTGAAATCAGTTCGGGGTCGTTATCGAACAGCAAAAAATCCGGCAGCTCCTTTTGTTCGGCGGGAAAAGGCGCGGTGCTAAAGTGCGCCAAAGCCGACTCGCCCATCATTAACGGCGCTCTGCCCGCTTCGCTGCCCAAAACTTGACATTGGTTAGCCGAGGTGACGGCGCATTGCGGCTCAGACCAGCGCACCTCGCCATCCGCTTCAATGCAGGCTGCATAAGGCATGCGCCCTTCCAATTCTTTTGATACCCGCGCATCCAGAAAAACGCCTTTAGCGCCCGCCGCCACCAAACGCTCAGTCGCCAGGGCAATCAACGGCAAGGCCTGCACACGCGACACGCTGATCGGTATGTTTTCGTCCAACGCGACGACGGCGACATAGTTCCATTGCTTACGCGCTTGGCTGACCACAGCGGCGTCATGAAGCCAATAATCGATGCGGTTGTCGAAGGTAAAATCCAGGCTTATGCCGATTAATGCGGCTACGGCGGTAAAAACCAGCAATAGTCTGTTACTGATGGGCGGGGTTGTTGGCATCATGCTTTTAGAATTGGTCGGATAGCCAAATAGCCTGGGACAATGGGGGATAGGGGAAATCTTTGATGACAGCTGTGAGGCAGTCAATGAACGCTTTGTCGGCAGTGTACCTGCCCTCGACGGCGGAGCTGATTTTGTTCACCCGGCGGCCAGCGTCCACCTGCCAAGTGAGATTGACCGGCGGATTGGCGGGATTGAGCGCCCTGCATAAGCTAACATCCGGCTGCATGGCTGACAGGATGCTTTGTTTTGGATCGTCCTCCCTGTTTTGCGGGGCTTCGGTTTTATCGGTGTCCCCGAACAGGGGGATTGTGCGCATTCTGACCGACGTCGTCCTTTCTTCGGGCGCTGAGGGGGCGGAACCGGCTGTGGCAAGCACGCAATTGAGCGCGCCCCCGCAATTCATTTTGTTCGCGGCCCATGCACTGCAATCGGCCACATCAGTGGGTTTTATCCAAGGCCGCGTGTCGCTCTCGACACGGATGCGGATAGGCTGGGGCGAACGGTTTTGGCAAATCCCTTGGGTGTTTTTTGCCCCGGCGTCCGTCGCCCTAAACCATAAGCGCGCACCCGGGCTTAGGTTAAACTCGCTACCGACGGCAATGCCATCAACGCTGTTGCAGGCATTACCGCTAATGGCGACACCGTTACTTTTATTGGGCAGATAACGTAAGGTGCCGCATTCATCGGCCTGTAAAACAGTCATGTAGACCCACAAAAAAACAGTGCAGCCCGTTAAAAACAGATTTTTTTTAAATTTTAATGGCATGTGATAAACCTAAATATTTGTGCTTAACCTTAAAAAGATGCAGGCTTTTTGAGTTTTAAAGCGAAGAATTCTAACCTTTTTTATGGCATTTGCTAGTATTGGCAGTTAAAAACTCTGACCTATATGCTTTGACCGCCTTTGCGATTACAAAACAGGATATTTAACGGTGCGCCCATGTCCATGATTAAAAAACTGCCCCCTGTTGCCTTGGCAATGCTATTTTCTGTGGGCTTTGCCCCATTGGCCGCTGCCATGGGCGGTGCGGAATCAATGGATAGGCCGAGTGCGCGGGCTCTGCCGCAGCCGGATGACACGCCTGACCCGCGATCCGCCGAGGCTTTTACCTTGCCGCCGGTGCCTGAGATTGCCGGCGACAACCTCGACCGCCGCACGTTGCCGGTTAAGCACATTGTCATTACGGGCAATACTGTTTTCCCCGAACCCGATTTACGCGCCATGCTGCAACCCTACCAAGGGCGCGATGTGTCTATCGCCGAATTGGAAACGTTACGGCAACAGCTGACCCGCCATTATATCGATCACGGTTATGTCAATTCCGGCGCCATTATTCCGACCGACGCGTTCATCGACGGCGAACTGCGCATCAATATCATCGAAGGCCGTCTTGATGAAATACGGGTAAAAGGCACGGAGCGCCTGCGCGAGGGCTACGTTATCAATCGTCTAGTGGAGGAACCGGACAAACCTTTTAACTTAACGGCGCTGCAAGACAACTACCAGCTGCTGCTGGCCGACCCGCTGATCAGCCGCATGAACGGGCGTATTTTGCCGGGCACGACGCCCGGCCACAGCATCCTCGATCTGGATGTCACCCGCGCCAAACCATATCAGCTCAGTGTGTTCGGCGACAACCAGCGCCCGCCTTCGATAGGCGCGGAAGCCTTCGGCGTAAACGGCGTCTTGCGCAACCTCACGGGATTGGGCGACAGCCTTGATTTTACCTTTACCACCAGCGAAGGTTCAACCCGTTACGCAGGCGGTTTCAGTGTGCCGATTACCGACTGGGGCACTCAGGTTTTCTTCCGCTTTGATGAAGGCGACTCCATGGTCTTGGAACAACCCATCCGCGCCATCGATATCAAAAGCCAAGTGCATAGCCTTGAAGGCGGTATCAGCCACGCATTCATCAACAGCCTGCGCCAACGCTTGAATGTTGGCGTCATGCTGGCGGTGCGCGAAAACGAAACAACGCTACTGGGCAAACCGTTTTCCTTTGTGCCCGGCGAGCCGACCGGGCGCAACCAAGCGACAGTTTGGCGGCTGTTCCAGGATTTCAGCCAGCGTTGGGACAACCATGCCTTGGCTTTGCGTTCCACGTTTAGCGTCGGCATGAACGCGCTGGGAGCAACCCCGGAACGACCTGTTGCGCCGAGTCTTACCCGCTTATACACACACTACCCCGATAGCGAGTTTTTCGCCTGGCTGGGGCAGGCGCAATACGTTTGGCGGCTGTCCGATAACGGCAGCCAGTTTGTGCTGCGCGGCAGCGCACAATTTAGCGACGAGCCGCTGTTGCCTCTGGAACGTATCGCCGTCGGCGGCATGAACACCGTGCGCGGTTACCGTGAAAACCAACTGGTGCGTGATCAGGGTTACAGCGTGTCGACAGAATTTCGTTTGCCGCTGATTGGCAGCGACCCCGGCGCACGACATCGGCTAACGCTGATCCCGTTCATGGATTACGGCCAAGCCTGGAACCACGGTGAACAGTCCGATGCGATTTACTCAATAGGCGCGGGCGTTGAATGGCAATTCAAACCGGTTAGTGTTGAGTTGTATTACGGCTATGCGCTAAATAAAACCGGCCCGCAACAACGGGGCGATTTGCAAGACGATGGCCTGCATTTTCAAGCGCGGTGGGATGTATTTTAAGGCGGTAACCTGGGAGGCAAAACCGCACCCCCAGGCATAATGGGACAATGCCAGGACGTTATTTTTCCCGGCACAATAACAATCGGCCTGCTATGCGCTAACTTGGGCAATCCAATCTTGCAGGTTGTAATAATTGGTGATGCGCGCCACTTTGTTGTCGCGGATTTCAAAAAAAGCCCCGGCAGGCAGGCGGTATTTTTGTCCTTGCGCGGCTGGCAGACCTTCATCGGTTTTAATATATTCGCCCAACACCACAAATTCGGCAGCGGCGCGTTTGCCGTCAGCGGTTGCCATGATGACCATATCGACCAACTGTTCTTTGTAATTATTGTTCATGCAAGCCATAAACTGGGTGAAAGCGTCTTTGCCGATTTCCCGTTTGCCTTGATTGATGTCGTGAATGACATCGTCGGTGAGCAGATTAAGAAAAGTGTCCATATCTCCGCCATTAAATGCGGCATAGTAGCGTTCTATTAAATTAATGCTGTCTTGGTTCATAGTGATTCCGTGGTTAATAAATTAAATTGATGGGTTAATCTTTTTCCCAGCTGTCGCGCAAGGTCACGGTGCGGTTAAACACCAGCTTGCCATTGACGCTGTCTACCGCATCAAAGCAAAAATAGCCGGTACGTTCAAATTGATAACGGCTTTCCGCTTGGGCATCGGCCAGGCTGGCTTCAACCCGGCAATCACTCAGGATTTCCAGCGAATTCGGGTTGATCGCATCCAGAAAGTTAGCTTCATTGTCGGGCGCCGGTACGCTGAATAAGCGGTTATACAGGCGTAATTCTGCAGGCAACGAGTGCGGCTCGGATACCCAATGGATGACGCCTTTGACTTTGCGGCCTTCGGGATTTTTGCCTAAAGTGTCGGGGTCATAGCTGCAACGCAGTTCGCTGATGTTGCCGTTGGCATCTTTAATGATTTCGTTGCAACGAATCACATAAGAGCCGCGCAAACGCACTTCGCCGCCTTCAATCAAACGCTTGTATTTGGGCGGCGGCACTTCGGCAAAATCGTCCTGCTCAATCAAAATGACCTTAGAAAACGGCACGATGCGCTTGCCCAATTCCGGCTTTTGCGGATGGTTGCTGACTTCCAGCTGTTCAACCTGGTCTTCCGGATAATTGTCGATGACCACACGCAACGGCTGCAACACCGCCATAGCGCGTAGTGCATTTTCGTTTAAATCTTCGCGGATGCAATATTCCAACACGCCCATTTCGATCCATGAATTTTGCTTGGTCAAGCCGATGCGCTCGCAAAAATCGCGTATCGATTTGGGTGTAAAACCGGCGCGGCGAAGCCCCGCGATAGTGGGCATCCGCGGATCATCCCAGCCATTAACATGCTTTTCAGTAACCAACTGGTTAAGTTTGCGCTTGCTGACGATGGTGTATTCGAGCTGCAAACGGGCAAATTCGATTTGCTGCGGGTGGCACGGCGTTTTTAATTGCTCCAGCACCCAATCATACAGCGGGCGGTGGTCTTCAAATTCCAGCGTACACAGCGAATGGGTAATGCCTTCCAGCATATCGGAAATGCAGTGGGTGTAATCGTACATCGGATAAATGCACCAGTCGTCGCCGGTACGTTGGTGATGCACACGACGGATACGATACAAGGCCGGGTCGCGCATGTTGATGTTGGGCGAAGCCATGTCGATTTTGGCGCGTAGCACATACTGGCCGTCAGCAAATTCACCGGCGCGCATCCGTTTGAACAAATCCAAATTTTCCGCAATCGGGCGGCTACGATCAGGGCTTTCCTTGCCGGGTTCGGTCAAAGTGCCGCGATATTCCCGGATTTGTTCGGCGGACAGGCTGTCAACATAGGCTTGGCCTTGTTCAATCAACTGCACGGCGTAATCGTAAAGTTGCTCAAAATAATCCGAGGCGTGATGCAGTTCCGACCACTTAAAACCCAGCCACTGCACATCGCGCATGATAGCTTGCACATATTCGTCGCTTTCTTTTTCGGGATTAGTATCGTCAAAACGCAGGTTGCAGCGCCCGTAATAAGCAGCGGCGATACCAAAATTCAGGCAGATGGATTTGGCATGGCCGATATGCAGATAGCCGTTAGGTTCCGGCGGAAAGCGGGTGACGACTTGACCGTTGTTTTTGTTATCTTTTAGGTCATTGGCAATGATTTGGCGGATAAAATTTGCAGGCAGTTGAGTATCAGGTGTGGACATTTTATCTATTGGCTATGTTTTTAAAATGAAATTGCGCCAATTATACGTAACTACTTTGCAAATGCGGAATTTATCGTTAAAGGGGAGCGGGCAAAAACTAGCGCGAATAAACATTTTTAGGCGGTGGCGGGCTGTAACGATTGTCCAAATCCTTGTCGATTTTGACAGTAAGGCTTTCAACACCTTTACGCGTCAGTTTTTCATCCCCGCCTTTGGTTTCGGAAATGTAATTGCCGATTAAGCGGCCATCTTTAACCCGGATTAAATGCCCCATGATGTAGGCGAATAAAAAACTGGGTTTATGCAGCCTGCCGACTAACACATAATCGGCACCGGCTGTTTTGCCTAATTCAGCCGCAACATCATCATGGTCGAACAGGTAGCCAAAACCGCTGTTGGCTTTATTTTGGGCGGCTGAATCAATGGGGATAATACGGTAGTCGGCGCTTTTCAGTTCGTGTTCCAGTAACGGCCTGATGCTGGCGGTTCTGCTGATTTCCGCATCCGTCCCCGGCTTTAAGGTCAAGTCATGGAGTTCAAAGTCCAACACGGCAATGTGGGTTTCCGCATGGGCTTGACTTGTAACGATAATAATCAACAAAAACAATAAACGGTGGATTTTCATCTATTTTTTACGCGAGATACCCCAACCTTTAGGTTGGGGAGGGATAGCCTTACACCTGTTCTCGCATCCCCTTAAGTTTTAAGCTATCTTTGGTTGATGTGCGTACCCGTAACTCACCATTGCATCCACACGAAACGGCGGCCAGCGTTGAAAACAGTCTTGGAAAGCCGCCCGTAATAAATCCCTGGCAAGATCATCCCCAAAATTTTCGCCCGCCGTTCCGTCACCACGGTAAAAAAATAGGAAATACAGGATAACCGAAATAGAGCTAGCCTGTCGAAATAGATTTTTATGGTATTTTTCATTTAGATTTTGAAAAGCTAATTTTTTTTAATAAAAACAAATAGTAATGGCTTATTGGTGATTGGTGATGGTGTTGATTTTAAATAATGTCCCTTACGCACAAACACACGCCCCATACTGATCG
>JBLRXA010000048.1:0-21288 GCA_047920955.1 Methylobacter sp.
CGATGGCGACCCCTTGGACATTTGCGTGTTGAGCGAGCGCAGCGTGACTCACGGCGACATTCTGTTGCAGGCAATACCGATTGGCGGTTTCCGTTTGCTTGACGGCGGCGAGGCCGACGACAAGATTATCGCGGTCATGAAAGGCGACGAATTTTACCGGCAATGGACGGATGTGTCGGACTGCCCGGAATCCTACATCAACCGGCTGAAACATTATTTTCTGACCTATAAACATTTGCCCGGCGAAAAAAGCGCCTGCGAAATCACCAATGTGTACGGACGTGACGAAGCGCATGAAGTGATTAGGTTGGCGATGGCGGATTATCAAAGCCGCTTTATTGCAGAATGGGAGTAACTGTTTCCGCCTGAGGCAGACGAACGCCGTTGATTTCGGCGGCACAAAAAAAAGCGCCAAGACTGTATCGCTACAGTTTTGGCGCCAAAGCTCCAAGAGAAAAGGGGGGTGTTTTGCTGATTAATCTAAGCCAATCGTCCAGCCTTTAGCCCAGTTATCCTGCTCATTGGCAAACGCGCCAACATAATTCACTGCATCAAAGAAAGGGTCATTAGGGACAGGCGCGCCGCCGTTTAATTGCGGGGAACCTGCGGCCGGCAAATAGCCGTTTAACTGCACATTACCGGCGACGTTGCCTGCTTGCGAATTAAACCAGTCGCTGACCAAAAAAGGCTCAGCTGGGCGGTCATTGAAATTCAAATCACATTGGACATGTGTGTTTTGCATGGTCAAGGTGCCGGTCAGGTTGCCCGGCGTACCGGCATGGTTATAAGTCGCGGTATTATCGAGCGTCATGCAAGAGCGTCCGTAGCCGGTTATTACCGTGTTATAAATATTGGCGGAGGTGCCGCGTCTTAACACGATGCCGTGGCCGTCCACACCCGAACCTGAACCAATTAAGGTGAAGTTGGACAGTTTACCATTCGAACGTGGCGAGCTGTCGTGGTTTTGCTGGTTATTGTCCGCTTCAATACCGGCGTCACTGCCGTCCGGCAAAGCCATTGCCAACACATATTGCGCCTTGCCCCGCCAGCCGATTTGCCAGTCGAATTGGTCATCATCGTTGAAAGTGGCAACCAAATGTTTCATATTGACAGTGCCGCCGAACATTTCAAAACCGTCATCCGCGCCCATGTGGCATTGCGCGAAATCGATAGTAGTGCCGTTGCCAACGCCGAGCATAGTCAAACAGTTGAGTTCTTCGTCAGGACGCACCTCAAATCCGGCATAACGGATGGAAACGTATTTGATGACACCGCTGTTATCATTCGGATTGTTGCCGCCGTAAGGTGTCGTCAGCGCCTCATCCAATTGCTCGCAACCGCCGGTGAGACCTTCCGAACAGCCGTTCGCCGGCGCATTTCCCGCGATTACTAAACCGGCCCATTCGCCCGGCAATTGTTCATTCGGGCCGGTCATCACGATAGGGTGTTGCGGCGTACCGATGGCCTGAATTTGGGAATTACGGCGGATGTAGAGAAAATCAAGACCGGAACGGCCCACTAAACGGGTACCGGGTTCGATAGAGATGGTTGCGCTGCCGGTGCGGTCGCCGCCGATAAAAACACCGCCGCCGACAATCCAGGTTGTATTGTTGGTCAGGGTAATATTCTGGTTATATTCGCCTTCGAGTACGCAGGCCCCGGGAACATTATTTGAAGCGCGTGCGAATGAAGGGCAACCGGTAAAGGCTTTTTCATGTAAGCCGGTGACTTCAAAAGCCAGTGGGTTAGCGCCGGGTATGACTTTCATGGTCGCGGCAAATTCAGTGCCGCCCACATTAATGCTGGGCAAATAGACCTGGCCGAAAACCGGGTCGAAATGCGCACGGTCTGCATTAGGTGTCGGGATAATTGCGGCGTCAGACAATTCCAGTTTGATAAAAGGTTCGGTATGCACCAACCTTAACTTGGCGCTGAACGTTGGCGCATTGACATGGCTAACGCCGTTAGGCACATCAACGGCTGAAATGCTTAATACATTGGTAGCGGGATCAAAGACGGCGTTGGCTGCATCAGCCGCATTAAAAACGCTGCTGCCTAACAAGGCAAGAACGGCAGCCGCTGTTTTTTTAAGTTTAGGAGATGGACTCATAAAAATAGACCTTTAGTGGTTATTGTTTAGAAAAAGCGTATGAGCTGGATTGCTAGTGCTTAATTGCCTTAATAAGGACAGGATGATGGCTCATTAGTGCAATTAGGCGCTAGTTGACGCGCCCCAACTTTAAGATAACGTGCAAAAAATAACATCCGCCCTCCCCCTGCTGGAGTCCAAAACCAGCTTTGGACTCCAACTATCGTGAGAATAGTGTGGAATAATTTTTGCGTGTTACCTAAGCAAGGCTACCGGTGTTTTTTGACGGTAGTGTGACATTTTGTTGACAGTTTTGTGACACCCCGCAACAAAGGGCGCCGCTGATTTACGTTGCCGGTAAAGTGGGCGTGTTGTGTTGTGCGCACCACCAAAAAGCATTGCCAAGCAATTCAGGGGCAAAAGAAGCCTATAGGTTTAGTTAAGCGGCTTTGGGATGGTCATCCGGATTTAATCAGTTTGTCGGTATTTGAATCTTGTTTTTCAATTGCTGCGGCTTGCCTGTCTAGTGTGCCTATATCAAGCACTGGCGACGCGTCTATATCTTGTGCGTCCATCATTTGGGCTATGCGTTGCAGTGCTGAAATGATCATGTTTTGTTCCCAATCCTGTAGGCTACAAAATTGGCGGGTAAAGCGGTCCTGCAACAGCGTGGGCGCATTATTCAGTATCTCAAGGGCTTCGCAAGTTAGGTAAGCATGCACTTTGCGTTTATCCCCTTTCGAGCGTTCGCGGTAAACAAGGTTGCGTTTTTCCAGCCTGTCCAGGATAGTCGTTACAGTTGCCTGGCTTAGGTTCATGCTGCTGGCAAGTTCCCCGATAATGACTTCGCCTTTATCCCGAATGGTCTTCATTAACAAGATTTGCGGGGTGGTCAGCCCTGTTGTTTTGGATAAATGTTTGGAATACAAATCGGTCGCCCTGATGACGCGGCGCA
Source organism: Methylobacter sp. (assembly GCA_047920955.1). Classification (GTDB taxonomy): domain Bacteria; phylum Pseudomonadota; class Gammaproteobacteria; order Methylococcales; family Methylomonadaceae; genus Methylobacter_A. The sequence continues at coordinate 3,045 of JBLRXA010000048.1, forward strand.
GGGCGATAAGCACTTCTTCAGTTGGATTCAAAATCACGCCTTATTGGTGTTGCGATGGGGAAAATAGACAGCGGCTAGCGAGAAAAATTATCGGGATTAGTCATGCTGTAGTTGTTTTTTGGTGTGCCGTAACGGCCATTGGGTCTGCGGGCTGCTAATGTACAAGCATTTTTATAGGAGAGCAAAAACAATCGACGGAATGGCGGTGGCCTGCGTTGCTGGGCAATACATGTAATCCAAAAAACAATGCTACGCCAGCCGTTGCCCTGGCTGGCCCCGTCCGCTTTTTAAGCCGGTTGGCAGAAAATTCGGCTCTGGACATTTAATCTAATGAAGGTATTATACTTTAGACCAATAAATATATATTAATCCGTTTTTTAGCAAAAAAGCCTAAATTTAGGCCTATAAAGGCTATTTATGCCTCATTTCGGCCAATATATATTTTAGTGGAGTAAATATAATTCAAGTTGTTTTAGGTTACTAAATATTTTTATGTCTCAAACATTGGAACTTCGTTCCCCCAAGTCCGAGGATGGAATATCGGTCTTCCAGCTGGTTGCGCAATGCCCACCGTTAGACCCCAATTCCGTTTACTGCAATTTATTGCAATGCACTCATTTTGCGGACACCTCGGTCGCAGCACTAAACCAAGGCCAACTGATCGGCTTTGTCTCGGCTTACTTGCTTCCCGACAGAACAGACACTTTATTCATTTGGCAGGTGGCTGTCAGCGAAAATGCTCGCGGACAAGGGCTTGCAACCCAAATGCTGCGGCATGCCCTTAATCGCCCCAATAACGCCCATGTGTGCTATGTCGAAACAACGATTACACCATCCAATCAGGCATCGTGGGCGTTATTTGAACGCTTGGCCGAAAAGTTTAATGCCGAGCTTTGCAGTTCGGCGTTGTTTGATAAAGAAAAGCATTTTGATGGCCGGCATGACTCCGAAATGCTGGTAAAGATAGGCCCTTTAAAACGCAATAGGGATGGATTGGTTATAACGCATGATCTGGCTACAGTAGAGCCATTAAGGAGACATTAAGTTGACCTCCTCCCTTAGCTAAAGCAAGGGGATTCCTGACATCGCTATCAGGCATTTCCTAATTCACTGAAACGCGCCTGACGCACTAAGCGAGAAGGTCTTATAGTCTCTCCAAAGGCTAACCCCGCCAGCCCGGCGGTTTTTGGTAAAGAGTAAAACGATGGTTAATGCCAGCTTGGTTATCGCTATTGGCATCATTAAAAAACCACGCTTAATTCTATGTTTTTTTAAACTAGATAGCAAACGTAAGAGGATGCGAGAACAGGAGTAGGCTACCGCCTACGCGCTATCCCTCCCCAACCTAAAGGATGGGGTATCTCGCGCAAAATAGATGAAAATTTTTGACGAAATCGAGTCCGAAGTACAAAGTTACGCACGCTCGTTCCCGCGCTTGTTCAATAAAGCACAAGGTGAATTCCTCTATGATGAGGAAGGTAACGAGTACCTCGACTTTCTCGCCGGTGCCGGCACGCTTAATTACGGCCATAACAACCCGATATTCAAAGAAAAGCTGCTGGAATATATCCATACTGACGGCATCACCCACGGCTTAGACCTGCATACCAAAGCCAAAGGTGAGTTTCTTGAGGCGTTCAACGAAAAAATCCTTAAACCTCGGGGCTTGGAATATGTCATCCAATTTACCGGGCCGACCGGCACCAACGCGGTTGAAGCCGCGTTGAAGTTGGCGCGGAACATTAGCCGCCGTGAAAACATTATCGCATTCACCAACGGGTTTCATGGCGTCAGCCTTGGCGCATTGGCGGCTACCGGAAATTCACATCACCGGGGCGCGGCCGGTGTAAGCCTGAACGGCACTAGCAGAATGCCCTACGATGGCTATCTAGGAGAAGGCATTGATACCACCGCTTACCTGGACAAGGTATTATCGGATTCCAGTAGCGGCATCGACACGCCTGCTGCGGTCATCGTCGAGACGGTTCAGGGTGAAGGCGGCATTAATGCCGCCAGCTTCCAGTGGCTGAGAAATTTGGATACCGTTTGTAAAAAACACGGCGTCTTGTTGATTATTGATGACATACAAGCCGGATGCGGGCGCACCGGCACGTTTTTCAGCTTTGAACAGGCGGGCATTTATCCCGATATGGTTACCCTGTCCAAATCGCTTGGGGGCTATGGCCTTCCATTCGCAATGGTGCTGTTTCGCCCGGAATTGGATCTATGGAAACCCGGCGAACATAATGGCACTTTCCGGGGCAATAATTTTGCTTTTGTCACCGCAAAAGCCGCAATTGACGAATACTGGTCGGATGACCACTTTTCTAAAGAGGTTGAGCGGAAAGGCGCTTATATATCTAGGCGCTTGAATGCTATTGTCAGCCGCTATGGTGAAGGCAATTTTACTACGCGTGGACGCGGTATGTTTCAGGGCATTAATTGCGTCAATGGCGCTTTGGCCGCAAAAATTACCCGCATTGCCTTTCAGCAGGGTTTGATTATCGAAACCAGCGGCGCTGATGACCATGTCATTAAGTTTTTATGCCCGCTAGTGACCAGTGATGAAAATTTGAAAAAAGGCATCGATATTGTCGAGCAGGCTATAAAAGCGGTGTGTGCAAAAGAGGATTCCATCCCGGAAGAAAAAGATTTTTTTGTAGTGGAAAAGTAGCTGGCATATATAAGGAATTAAACATGATAGTCAGACGGTTAGAAGAGGCCGAAAAAACTGTACGGCGCATTGTTTCGCCGGATAACAATTGGGAAAGCACCCGCCTTTTATTAAAAGACGACAATATGGGTTTTTCCTTCCATATCACAACCATCTATCAGGGTGCCGATTTTCAGATGCATTATCAAAACCATTTGGAATCGGTGTATTGCATCTCGGGCGAAGGCGAAGTGGAGACCCTGGATGATGGCGTTAAATACCCCATTAATCCGGGCACGCTTTATATCCTCAACCAACACGATAAGCATGTATTACGCGCCTTTAAGGAGATGAAAATGGCCTGCGTGTTCAATCCGCCGTTAAATGGCAAGGAGGTTCACAATGCCGCCGGTGCTTATGAGCTCGTTTCCGAAGCGATAAACGCATGAGTTGCAGCAAATAATAAAGGACAAAAGGAAGATAAAAAATGACCATTACCGACAGCCTTGACCAACCAGATAACAATAAAGACATTTACCCGTCGCGTAACGGAAGCGGCCCTGCCTTGATTAAGCGGCAGGACCCGGTGGTTTATGCCACGGGCTCAACCCCGGATTTAATTGATGATGCGACACTTAAACACTATGAGCAACAGGGCTTTATGATCCTTGAAGGCGTATTTGACGAACAGGAAATTGCCGCTTTTAAGCGGGAAATGGCGCGGCTGGGTAACGACGAAACGGTTAAAGCGTCCACACAAATGTTCACCGAGCCGGACAGTGAAGAGCTGCGCTCCATCTTTAAAGTGCATAAAATCAGCCCCTTGTTTGAAAAATTGGCAAAAGATCTCAGGCTGGCCGGTCTGGCGCAATTTATATTGAATGACGCTGTTTATATCCATCAATCACGGTTAAATTATAAGCCGGGGTTTCGCGGCAAAGAATTTTACTGGCATTCCGATTTTGAAACATGGCATGTGGAAGACGGTATGCCGAGAATGCGCGCCCTCAGCATGTCCATTACACTGACAGAAAATCACCCTTACAACGGGCCCTTGATGCTAATCCCCGGTTCGCACCAAGAATATGTTGTTTGCGAAGGGGATACGCCGACTGAAAATTTCAAGTCATCACTGAAAAAACAAGAATACGGTGTGCCTTCTGATGATTGCCTGGCGCAATTGGCAGCCGCCGGAAATATTGTAACGGCGACAGGCAAACCGGGCAGTGTAATCGTATTTGATTGCAATGTGATGCACGGCTCCAATGGCAACATCACGCCTTTCCCCCGTTCCAATGTGTTTTTTGTTTACAACGCAATCAGCAATCGGGTCAGCGCCCCCTTCTGCGACCAACCGCCGCGACCTGAATATATTAGCAGCCGAAAAGACATTGAGGCGATTGAACCCGAACCGCTGCAATTAAATCTCGAATAAGAAGAGCCCACGCTTAGCACGAAAGCCACGAAATTTTCATGTTTTTTTCGTGCTTTTCGTGTTTTTCGCGGACAATTTCTGGTATGTCTTATTCAGGAAACAGCCTCCCCCCCCTCCCCTCCTCAAGCCGCTTTTGCACACCGCTAAAACAACTGCTCCGCTGACCCATGTTTCAATCCACATTCGACCTCATCTGCCCAATGACTTGTTTTACAACAATCATCGACAGATAGAGTCCGCTGGATTGCCTCGCCGTAAACGACGAGGTTATTTGGAAGGATAATGCTGCTCAAACAGTAAAAAAACAGAAGGGGCTATGCGCTAACATGCCTTGCAGACGGCCCAATACGCGCTGGTCCGTCTGCTGGCAGTTAGTGGATAATGCGTATATCATTAAAACCGAGCTTGAACAGGTTTAGGCAACGTGCAAAAAAATAACATCCGCAGCGCCCCTGCTGATGTCCAACGCTTAGCTTTGGACTCCAATTATCGTGAAAATAAAGTGGAATAATTTTTGCGCGTTACCGCAATGGCCGCGCCTGACGTGATGCCAAGCGCCTCATTTCGCAACATGGTAATTTTAACGGTAATTTTATGTCCAAACAGACTGAACAACCCCAACTGCTTGATAGCTGGCATATTGTCGAGCCCATAGGTGTTGATAGCGAGACGGAAACCATGCTGGCCGAACGTCGTAGCGATAAGCAAGCATTTTTGCTGAGGCGTTTGCGGGAGGATGCCAAACGCAGTGACTATGCGCTGCAACATGAGTACGAAATGGTCTCGCAATACCGATTGCAGTGCATGTTGCCGCTGGCGGGCAAAGATGGTTCGGGCGGCGATACGGTAATTTTATATCAGCCAGTTGGCGGCACACTGGGCGAGCGCATCGTTCACCCCGACATGACGCAAGTGCTGGCGATGGCCGACAGCGTCGCTAAGGCCATTAACGAGAGCCATGAGGCCGGTATGGTCTTGCTTAACCTGACCCCGGCAACGGTTTTAATCGGCCCGCAACAGGCTTGGATTATCAATTTTACCCGCGCCATGTTGCACGACCGCGAACACCCCGATTTTGGCAGCCCTTGGTTGATTCCGGGGGATTTGCGTTATATTGCGCCGGAACAAACCGGGCGCATGAATTGCCCGGTTGATTACCGTGCCGATTACTATGCGTTCGGCGCGCTTTTGTATCAATGGCTGACGGGGCGTCCGCCCTTTGTTTATGACGATCCGCTGGATTTAATCTATGCCCATCTGGCCGAAGCGCCGCTGCCGCCGGATCGGCTCAATGCCGAAGTGCCGCCGTTTTTGGCGGCGGTGGTACTTAAACTGCTGGCGAAAGCGCCGGAACAGCGCTATCAGAGCATGGACGGCCTACGCGCCGATTTGCAACAGCTTAAAACCTCGACCCCGGACAGCTATCACCGTCCAGGCCGTTTCGATGCGCCGCTACAGATTTTGGTGTCGCATAAACTTTACGGGCGCGAACACGAGCGCCAATGTTTGCTCGACAGTTATCAGCGGGTCTGTCAGGGGCATCGGGAAATGGTGTTGATTGCGGGTTATTCGGGCATTGGCAAAACTGCGCTAATCCGTGAAACCTATATTCCCATCACTTACCGTAAAGCCATGTTCGTTGCCGGTAAGTTCGACCTGTTGCAGCGTAGCCTGCCTTATAGCGCATGGATTGACGCCTTGCGCAAGCTGATTGACTTTGTCATGAGCGAGCCGGAAAGCAGCCTCAAACAATGGCGTTCTACATTAGCCGACGCCTTAGGCCGCGATGCCGCTGTGTTGGCTAATGTGATTCCCGGACTGGGCGATTTGCTGGGTGCGCAGGCGCAAGCGCCGGTGGCCGAATTGCCGCCCTCGGAAGCGATGAACCGCTTTAATCAAACATTCCGCCGTTTCATCGGCGTTTTTTGTCTGCCGGACAGGCCGCTGGTGATTTTTCTTGATGATTTGCAATGGATAGATTCGGCCTCGCTCAATTTATTGGAGCTACTGGCCAAAGACGACACCTTAACGCATTTGCTGTTAATCGGCGCTTATCGCGATAATGAAGTGCCTGCGGCGCATCCTCTGGCCTTGGCGTTGACCGAACTGAAACAGGATACCGGTTTTAAGGTTCAGGAAATTGCCCTGAAACCGCTAGCCGATAGCGCCATCATGCAGCTGTTGGCCGATACCTTTTCTACTTTGCCTGCCGACGTGGCCGAGTTATGCGCCGTCATCAGCCATAAAACCGCCGGTAACCCGTTTTTTTTGTGGCAGTTTTTACGCACCCTCCATGCGCAAAAATTAATTACCCTAGATGTGGCGGCCTTGCGTTGGGGCTGGGATATCGATGCGATGCGCCAGGTCGGTTTTGCCGATAATGTACTCGATTTAATGCTGCACCGTTTCGCCGGACTGCCGCGACAAACGCAAACAACGCTGGCCTTAGCGGCCTGTTTGGGGACGCGTTTTAGTTTGGATAGGCTGGCGCAGCTGTTGGCCGTGCCAGTTGCCGAGGCTTACGATGCCTTATTACCTGCGCTCAATGATGAGTTTATCCTGCCGGATTCGGCGCCGGAAATGCAAGGCTCCCGACTGGTCACGCGCGAGCTGCGTTTTTTGCATGACCGTGTGCAGGAGGCCGCTTACCGGTCGATGCCGGAAACGGCGGTGGAGAACACGCATTATCGTATTGCGCGGCTATTGCTTGAGGCCACGCCTGCCGATCAGCTGTCCGAACATATTTTCGATATTGCCGATCAGCTGAACCGCGCCTTATCTTTGTTGCAGTCGAGCGCCGAAGGTTTGGAGCTGGCGCGACTTAATCTGCTAGCGGCGCAAAAGGCCAAGCTGTCAGCGGCTTACGGTGCCGCTTTGTCTTATTTACGGCTAGGCATGACACGGCTGCCGGATGATGTGTGGTGCAGCGAGCATGAATTGGCGTTTGCCTTGTTTCGCGAACGCGGCGAGCTGGAATACCTGAATGCCAACTTCGACCAGGCACGGGATTTTATCGAGCAAGCCATTGACCATGAACCCGATAAACTGCGCCAGGCCACGCTATTTCACATGCTGGTGGTGCAATACACGTTGCGCGCGCTGTACCCGAAAGCCATCGACGTGGCGCGCGAAGGTTTGCGCCTGTTCGGGGTGGAGCTGCCAACGACCGACTATGAAACCACGCGTGACCGCGAACTGGCGCAGTTGTGGCAGCGCCTTGATGGACGCCCGTTGTCGGTACTTGGCGAGTTGCCGCCGATGCAGGATGCCGAACAGCAGGCCATCATGTTATTACTGACCGGCATGGGGCCGCCCTGTTACCGCTCCCATCCGCGTTTATGGGGCGTTATCGTGGCGAGTGAGATCAATATGATTTTGCAATACGGCTGTGTGCCGAGTGCGACTTACAGTTTTCCGGCCTTCGGCGGCTTGTTGACGCATGTTGGGCAGGGCGATGCCGAGCATGGACGGCAGCTTTATCAGGCCACCTGCGCCTTGATGCGCCGGTTCGCTTCGCCGACTGACGACAGCGTGGGGCATTTGATGATAGGCAGTTCGCTACGGCACTGGTTTGCGCCGCTGTCTGAAGCCAGTCGGGATTATTTGAATGCCTATAAGGCGGGGCTGGATTCCGGCAACCTGCAATATGCGGTGTACGGTTTCGGCCATAACACCTATTGCCGGTTTTTTCAGGGCGTGGCCTTGTCCGAGCTGATTCAGGAAACCCTCGGTTACCGGGCGTTTAGCCTGCAACGGAAAAACCTGTGGGGCATTGATTTGACCGAAGGCGCGTTGCGTGTTTTTACTGCCTTGCAAAACGGCGACGGTCAGACTGATTTCAGTTGGCAGGGCGAGCCGGAAGCGCTTTATTTGCAGCGTTGCGAAGAACACAGCAACCTGCAGGTACTGTGCATTTATTACATCCTAAAAACCGAAGCGTTATTGCACTTGGCGCAAACCGAGGCCGCCGCCGTCAGTTTGCTGGAGGCCGAACGGCGCTTGGACAGCGTGTCGACACAAGGCTTATTACTGACCTACCAGTTTTATCGGCAACGGGCGCAGTTGTTGTTTGATGCGCCTGCGTTGCTGGGCTGTTCAGCCGCACAGGCGCACGAGGACATCAACGCCATCCGTGCGCGTTTCAATCACTGGGCGAAAGGCTGTCCGGCCAATTTCGACTATGCCGTTTGGCTGCTGGACGCTGAAGCGGCAAGGCTAGAGGGCGATTGGCCGACGGCTGCCGAACGGTATGACCGTGCGCTCGATAGCGTCGCCGCACAAGGCTTTTTGCACCGGCAGGCCTTTATCGCCCAGCGTGCGGCCGACTTTTGGGAGGGGCGCGGTAAAAGCGCGTTTGCCGGGACGTATCGGGAGCAGGCCTATAAGCACTATGAAGCCTGGCAGGCACAGGCGGTCATACTGGCCGTGCCCGGCTTGTCGGCATTCCGGCGCAGCAAAACCGTTGACCAAATCGCCTGGTTGCGGGAGCAGGATATTCAGGATGTGATCCGCATCGGCCAGCTTATTTTTAGCCATACTGTCGTTAATGATGTGGTGCAGGAAGTGGTTGCCCATGTCGAACGTATGTCCGGTGCGCAACGGGTGGTGTTGATTATGCTGGAAGCCGGACGTTTTAGCGTGGTGGCCGATACCCAGACGCAGGTCACGACGACCGCACCGGTCGACTTGGCCGCCAGTTTGCAATTGCCGCAGTCGCTGATTCAGTACACGGCACGGATGAACCGCCCGGTTGCGGTGACACCCGAAGACGACTCGCCCTTAGTAAACGACAGCTATCTTCGCGAGCACGGTGTGCGTTCGGCGCTGTGCCTGCCGCTAAGCAACCTTGGCCAGCCTATCGCGGTGTTGTATCTGGAGCATAAAACCCTGGCTAACGCGTTTGCCGCCGATGCAGTGCCGCTGATGGAGCTGGTTGCCGCCCAAGCGGCGGTGTCGCTGACCAATGCGTCGTTGTATGCCAATCTGCGCGAAGAAATTAACCTGCGTGAAATCAAAGAAGCCGAGTTGCGCCGCTCAAATGCCGATTTAAAGCGCCTAGGCGAGGTGATGGCGCATCACTTTCAGGAACCGGCCAGGCGTCTGGTCGGTTTTGCCGGACACTTGCAAAAAAAGGCCGACCTTGTCGCCGATACCGACAGCCGCCAGGCGCTTGATTTTATTTATGCCCAAGCCAATCGCCTTAGCGGCCTGGTCAGGGATGCGCAACGCTATTTGGCTTTGGGGGCAACGCCTGCGGCGGACGTAAAGCTCGATAGCGAAGCCGTGATAAGGCGGGTGCTTGCCGCCGCCGATATTGCCACATTAGCGCCGGATACCGACATTAAAATACAAACGCCGTTGCAGCAAGTTTCTATGCCGACGCATTATTTGCGGGAAATATTTGCCATATTGCTAGATAATGCGCTGCGTTATCGCCGAACAGACCGGCCTCTTCGCTTGGACATATCGGCAACAATTACCGGGGCGCGTGTTTGTTTCCGCTTTGCCGATAACGGCAGTGGCATTGCCCCGGAATACCGCGAACGCGTGTTCGGTATTTTTATCCGGCTAGTCCCCAACCGCCCCCATTATCCGGGCAACGGCATGGGGCTGGCGGTGCTGCGGAAAATCGTACACCAGGCCGGTGGCGCTGTTCATATCGAAGACGGTCTGGATGGCGGCGTTTGTTTTGTATTTGATTTACCTTCAACGATGTAGTTTATGAAACCTAAAAATTCAATATTTACCATTTTGCTAGTGGAAGACGAGCCGGCCGATGCCTTTTTAGTGCGCATGGGCTTTAAGGAAAACAAAGTCCTGGTCGATTTAAAGCATGTCGAGGATGGCGTTGAGGCTTTCGCCTTTTTGCAGCGGGAAGGCGCCTACCACGACGCGCCTTGCCCCGACCTGATTTTGCTGGACATCAACATGCCGCGCATGGACGGCCTGACGTTTTTAAAAAAAATAAAAATGATGGAGGCGTTGCGGCGCATTCCTGTTGTCGTATTGACCACCTCGGCGGCTGAAAGCGACGTGTTTTCCTCTTACGATTACGGTGCCGCCGGTTATGTGGTCAAGCCTCTCGAAGTGCCGCAGTTTATGGAAGTCATCAGGTCGCTGGAAAATTATTGGATTACGCTGGTGCAGCATCCCGCCCTTTAAACGGACAAGAGCCTACTTGCAATGGATAATCGAACCGGTCAGCCGCGTGGCGTTGATATTTTATTGTTGGAAGATGAGCCTTCCGATGCCTATTTGGTAAAGATGGCGCTCAAAGAAGCCAAGGTGCTGGCTAAATTGCACCATGTGGTTGATGGCCGCGAAGGCTTGGATTTTTTAAACCGGACGGGAAAATATGCCGATGCGCCGCGCCCTGATTTGATTTTTCTCGATTTGAACATGCCGCGCATGAACGGCTGCGAGTTCCTGGCGATTATTAAGGCGGACGCACGCTTTAAAGGCATCCCAACGGTGGTGCTGACCACCTCTGATGTTGAAAGCGATATCGTGCAATCTTATCAGCTGGGCGCGACCAGCTACATCACCAAACCCGTGGATATGCTGCACTTTATTAGTGCGATCCAACACGTTAGCGACTATTGGTTTAGTTTGGTGAAGTTACCGACAGGTTTTAAACTATGAAATTAGATGAAATAAAGGTGTTGCTGGTAGAAGACGAAGAAGGCGATGCCCATTTGGTGCAAATGAAATTGCGCCAAACCAAGGGGGAGCGGTTTGCCGTAACCTGGGCGCAATCGCTTGACGAGGCGCAACGGTGTCTGGCGCTCTCATCATTCGATGTCATATTGCTGGATTTGTCGTTACCCGACTCGGAAGGCTTGGCCACCGTGCATAGCACACATGGCATGTCGCCTAATACCCCCATTGTGGTGCTCAGCGGACGCGGCGACACCGATTTTGCGCTGACCGCCTTGGAAGCGGGGGCGGTGGATTATATGGTCAAAGGCGATTTTGGCTATGACGGCCTGGCGCGGACGATCCGTTATGCGCTGTTGCGGACGGAAATGGAAACGCGCAACAGTTTGTTGGTGGCGGCCTTGGAAGCGGCGGCTAACGGCATTGTCATCACCGACACCAATGCCGTGGTGATCTGGGCCAATTCCGCTTTTGAACGGCTGACCGGTTACAGTCAGAAAGAAGCGGTGGGTTATAAGCCGAACCAGTTGACCAGCTCCGGTTTGCAGGATAAGGCTTTTTATCAGGACATGTGGACGGCGATTATGGCTGGGCAGCACTGGCGCGGCGAACTGATTAACAAACACAAAAACGGCCATTTGTACCATGAGGAACTGAGCATAGCGCCGGTAAAAAATGGCGCGGGCGAAATCACCCACTTTATCGGCATCAAGGAAGACATTAGCGAGCGCAAGGCACTGGAGGCGCAATTGCAAACACTGGCCAGCACCGACCCTTTGACCGGCCTGTTCAACCGCCGCGTATTTCTCGAACGGCTGGAACAGGAACGGGCGAAAGTGGCGCGTTTGCCCAATTATTCGGCGGTGCTGTTAATGCTCGATCTGGACTTTTTTAAGCGGGTTAATGACACTTACGGCCACGCTGCCGGCGATGACGTGTTAAAGATGTTTGCCGATATCGTCCGCAGCAGCTCGCGTAGCATTGATTTGCCCGCACGGCTCGGCGGCGAAGAATTTGCCATTTTGTTGTCAGGCGCCGACCAACATGATGCCCTGGTCATGGCGGAACGCTTGCGGGCCCAGGTGGAAGCCGTGGCCATCGACCATGAGGCCGGTATTGTGCAAGTGACCGTCAGTATTGGCGGCGCTTGTGTGGCGGCGGATGATGGCAATGGCGAAGCCGTGCTGCACCGTGCCGATGCGGCTTTGTATGAAGCTAAAGACACAGGGCGCAACCGGGTGTGCTGGTTTGGGGCGCAGACTGCGGATAGGCTTAGTGCGTAGGGGCTGATGCAACACAGTGTTTGAAACTTGTTTTTTAAGGTTTCCCATTTAAAGCGGAACAAGCGCCGAAGTAGGCCTTCCAGGCTTTAAGAACCTGGAAGGCCTACTTCGTGTTAAGTTGATAGCCGTTTTTAATCATGAAAGGCACGAAGGCAAGGGCTAAGTTTAAGGTAACGCGCAAAAATTATTCCACACTATTCTCACGACAGTTGGCGGGTGTTATTTTTTGACAATTATCACTTAGGGCTGGCCTCTTTCAGGAAGTGGCCTTATCGGCCTCCATTTTTCCAGGTAAGGGCTGGCAACCTTGCATGACCGAACATCAGCCTAATGGACTATTTTATGACCCCATACTTTCCCCGATTATGCAGTGCGCGACGTGCATCCTGGTTGATCCCCGGCCTAATAATCCTGGGTGGGCTGGGCATTACCGCCGATGTCTGCCGCCGCTTCCAGCAACAGGATGTTGAATATCTGAATACTGCGTTCGCATTAGTTGCCGACCAGGCCGTCAGCACTATCCATGGCCGCTTTAATGACTATTCGACAATCATGCGCGGCGTCAAAGGCTTTATCGACAGTTCAAAACACGTTTCAGCCGGTGAATTTCGTACCTATGTCGAGGCTTTGCGCCTTGACCACAAGGCGGGGGTACAAGGTATCGGCTTGGCTGAAATAGTTGGCCATACCGACAAACAGCGGCACATTGCTGACATGCGTAAACAGCAAAAACTGCCCGGTTACCGCATCAACCCGGAAGGCGAGCGCGCTTATTACGCACCGATTATCTATATGGAGCCGTTAAACGGCGACAATATCAAGGCCATAGGCTTGGATATTCTGGCTTTTTCCGCCCCCCGCGAGGCAGCGGAACGTGCGCGCGATAGCGGCGATGTCGCCATCACCGAGCGTATCACCCTGGCGCAAGATGCCGATAGGCCGGATGTTAACGGCTTTGTCATGTACCTGCCGGTGTACCAGGGCGGGACAAACCCTGACACGCAGGAACAACGCCGTGCCGCCATTGCCGGTTGGGTGGATGTGCCGTTCCGCATCAATGACTTGATAGAGGGGCTTGATGATCAGATCGACCCCGACATCGGCCTTGAAATCTATGACGGCGAGTTGCAGACAGAGCAGGCGCAGCTGTACCGGTCGCACGACGTCGGCAGCGCGGCCAACCTGTTGCTCATTCGCCGCGAGCTGGTAGTTGGCGGCCGCCGCTGGACGCTGCTGATGCACACCACACCGGCTTTTGAGGCGCGCCATTCATTCCATCAGCGCCCCATTATGGTCGGTGTTGTGGGCGCGGTATTGACGCTGATTGTCAGTGTCATGATCTGGCTTTTGTTGACGCGGGGGACGCGTGCCCAAGCCCGGTTCCGGCAACTGTTCGAACTGGCTGAGGACGGGGTGTTGGTCATCGACCGCAATAGCCGTTTTGTCGAGGCCAACCCGGCCGGTTTGCGTATGCTCGGTTATAGCCGTGAACAGTTATTCGAACTGCATTTGCCCGACATTTTGGCGGCGCACGAGCAGGGTCGCTTGAGTGAGGTCATCAGCCAGCTGAAGGCCGGTCACGCGCATGAGGACGAATGGATCCATCTGCACAAAGACCAAAGCGAATTGTCGGTGGAGGTGAGCGCACATTTAATTGACGGCGGCTTTATACTCGGAATTTTGCGCGACCGTAGCGAGCAAAAAAAGGCTGAAGCCGCCTTGCGCGAGAGTGAGCAACGTTTTAACCAGCTGGCCGAACAAAGCGGCACGGTTGCCTGGGATGTCGATATAAACGGCTTGTACACCTATGTCAGTGTCGGCGCCAAGACGGTATTGGGTTTTGAGCCTGACGAATTGGTGGGCAAAAAATATTTCTATGAACTGCATCCTGAACAAAAACGCGAACAGGCCAAAGACATGGGAAGGGAGATAATGCAGCATAGACAAGCCTTTACCAACTTGGAAAACCGGGTGCTGGCGAAGGATGGCCGCCAGGTTTGGGTGTCGAGCAGCGGCATGCCTTTATTCAATAACGATGGTAGCCTGCGCGGCTACCGCTGCTGCGACATTGACATTACCTCACGCAAGCAGGACGAGGAGAAACTGCGTTTTGCCGCCAGCGTTTTCACCCACGCCCGCGAAGGCATCATGATTACCGAGCCGGATGGCACCATTGTCGATGTCAATGCTGCGTTCAGCCAGATTACCGGTTACAGCCATGACGAAATTCTGGGCGAGAAACCGCGCCTGCTCCGCTCCGGCCGCCAGGAAGAGGCCTATTATGCCGCGATGTGGGAGGCTTTGCTGACGCAAGGTTACTGGTACGGCGAAGTCTGGAACCGGCGCAAGAACGGCGAAGTCTATGCCGAAATGCAAACCATCAGCGCCGTGCGCGATGGCAAAGGCAATGTCCGCCATTATGTGGTGCTGTTCTCGGACATTACGGCGGTGAAAGCGCACCAGGAATATCTCGAATATATCGCCAATTACGATGCACTCACTAACCTGCCTAACCGTGTGCTGCTGGGTGACCGTCTGCATCAGGCCATGGCGCAGGCGCAACGGCATAAGCAACTGTTGGCGGTGGCCTTTCTCGATCTGGACGGTTTCAAGGACATTAACGACCAATACGGGCATGACGTCGGCGACCAGTTGCTGATTGCCCTATCGGCGCGGATGAAACAGGCCTTGCGTGAAGGCGACACTATCGCCCGCATTGGCGGCGACGAATTTGTCGCGGTGCTGGTCGATCTGGACAATGTCGATGCCAGTGTGCCGCTGCTGACCCGGCTGCTTGCCGCTGCCGCAGAGGCGGTGCAGTTAGGCGACATTACCCTGCATATTTCCGCCAGTTTGGGCGTTACTTTTTACCCACAGGCAGAAGAGGGCATCGATGCAGACCAACTGCAACGCCAGGCGGATCAGGCAATGTATAAGGCCAAACAGGCGGGAAAAAACCGCTACCACATCTTCGATGCCGAGGGCGACCGCAACATTCGCGGCCATCATGAAAGTTTGGAGCATATCCGTCAGGCCTTGCTTGCAGGCGAATTTGTGCTCTATTACCAGCCCAAAGTGAACATGCGTAGCGGCGAGATTATCGGCGCCGAAGCCCTGATCCGCTGGCAACATCCTGAACGCGGCCTGTTGCCGCCAGCGGCGTTTTTGCCGGTGATTGAAGAACACCCGCTGGCCATCGAAATTGGCGAATGGGTCATTGATACGGCGTTAATCCAAATGGAACGTTGGCACGAGGCCGGGCTTGATATTCCGGTCAGTGTCAATATCGGCGCAGGACAATTGCAGAAAGCGGACTTTGTCCCGCGCCTGCGTGAAATTTTGGCGGCGCATCCGGGCATCAATCCCGATTGCCTTGAGCTGGAAGTGCTTGAAACCAGCGCACTGCAAGATTTGACGCATGTGTCGCAAGTGATTGAAGAATGCAGGGGCATAGGCGTCAAATTTGCGCTGGACGATTTCGGCACCGGTTATTCGTCGCTGACCTATCTGAAGCAATTGCCGGTGAGCCTGCTTAAAATCGACCAGAGTTTTGTCCGCGACATGCTCGACGACCCCGACGACCTGGCCATTTTGCAAGGCATTATCAGTTTGGCCAATGCCTTCCAACGCCACGTCATCGCCGAGGGCGTGGAAACTATCGAGCATGGGGAAATGCTGCTGCAACTCGGTTGCGAGCTGGGGCAAGGCTACGGCATTGCCCGCCCCATGCCGAGCGATGCCATGCCTTTATGGACGGCCACTTGGCGGCCTGATCCGGCCTGGATGCAGCGTCCTAGAGTCAACCGTGGGGATTTGCCGCTGCTTTTTGCCGGGGTAGAACACCGTGCCTGGGTTGCAGCTATAGAAGCGTTTATTGTCGGTGAGCGGGAAAACCCGCCGCCGCTGGATGTTCAGCACTGCCAGTTCGGGCACTGGCTTTATACCGAAGGTTTGCCCCAATACAGTATGCTGCCTGTTTTCCGGGACATTGATGCACTGCATCAACAGATACACGCGCTGGCGGCAGAACTTTGCGGGCTTTGCGGGCAAAATAGGAACAACGAGGCGCAGACTCGCTTAGGCGAGCTGCATAGCTTGCGCGATGCCTTGCTGTTACAGTTGAAAGTATTGCTTTAGGGGACACTCGAAACCCAGTAGTGCCGTGCGTGATAAATTTATTGGAACAACGACCAGTACTCATTTATTCTCCGGTTAAAGGGTTAAAAAAGTGACCCCCCACTTTGCTTCCTTTGTTTTTATTGCCGTAAAGCGGTACGCGCAGCGTACCCTACGCGGCTACGGACTGCCGATAGACAGGCCTTCCAGGTTTTAAAAACCTGGGGTCTAACTCGATAACATGGCGCTCAACCGTAGCGTGCCATGCCGCGCCCGGATAGCTCTACGTTAGAAGGCAAAAATAGGAAATACCATGCCAAAATTTTATGAAGTATATGGTCGTGATGTTTATGATCAGTCTCAAGTGGCAGTCGCTGAGAGAAGGGCTGCATATTGTCCTTTTACTGAGAATGTCTGTGATGGTGGAGGCAACAGACACCAAACAAAAATAAAGCTAGCAGGATCTGAGTTGCGAGAATTCTTTAATGATGAATTATCTTCCGTAATTCCGGGTATATGCTCTATCCAATATGGCGATGAGACATGGGTAGTATACCCCAGAAGGTTACTTGGATTTTTTTCTAAGAGAGATGGAGCCCCTAATATAAATGAATCGCTACATTCTCACGAACGGGAAGCATTGATAAAAGCTGGAGTGCCAAGAGGCGTAGAATTGGGCGTTTGGCTCGAGGTCTATTTGCAATATGGTGATGAAGATACATCTATAAATTATCATTTTGATTTTGTTATAGCCCCAATACAACGAAATAAACCATTTTCTTGGTTGTTGGAGTCATACAATATTAGTGATGAAGAAGTTGAAGCATTTCAAGCGGCAGCTAAAACAGGAAAGTATTTAGAGGGTAGATATGCGCCAGACAAAGAGCAGGCTATTCTGCCTGATATAATTTCTCCGATAGTGATTGAAGTTATGACCGCAAGCACGTCAGGATCGGATAAAGAGGCCGGAACAGATATCGCTGCTTCATTTTCTGATGCCATTAAAGGAAATGACCATAATTGTCCTGGCATTAATAAAAGGCAGGTATGGGGGCGTATGGCAACACAACTTTTTGCTAAGTCTGCTTTGGCTGAAGAGTGGGGAGGGAAAACTATCTGGTTGGTTCAAGATCAACTATTAAAAAATATCGAATTAACAACAAAGTTAAATCTTGATGTACCCAGCCGAGATTCCTCTGGCACCATCAATTTTCTAAGTATGTCATATATGGATGGGCAAAAAGGTACCGAATCACTAAGGT
The DNA here is from genome assembly GCA_047920955.1 of Methylobacter sp. GTDB lineage: Bacteria > Pseudomonadota > Gammaproteobacteria > Methylococcales > Methylomonadaceae > Methylobacter_A. The sequence goes on from JBLRXA010000048.1 coordinate 20,451, forward strand.
TCCTTAAATATTCAGAAAAAAGCGCAGGCTTGGATTTTCAAGGCAACCAAATGGCTACCGATATTTTGTTGCCAAAGGTAAATCCAGATAAAAAAGTATTATTGAAAGCAATCTTACGGAGAAAGCTTTCTGCCATAATTTTATTATAGAAAGATCAGGCTGCATTTTTCTTTTTGTGGCCAAAAAGTGCAAAATATATTGCCCTACCCATCGCCTCAGCGAGAGGTGGCGGCACTGCATTTGCCACTTGCCTATGCTGGTCTAGGTCTTTAACTGTTCCGCTTCTTGCTCGAATCGGGCCTGAAAGTATATGTGTATCTGGAAAACCATGCAGCCTAAGATATTCTCTAGGCGTTAAATATCGATTTTCTTTTGGGTGATAAAATGCTTCACCACCACGAAGTGTAAGTGCTGGAGAGTCCCACGCTAATCTACGAAATTTTGTTGTGTCTTTTTCTGGATTCAATCTTTGTCTTTGATCCGCAGGTAAATGAAATTGCCTGGCTAAGCATTCGCCTTCAGGCACACCATTTATCCGTTCCCTATCTCGTGGAGGGGTGATATCTAAGTGGTTTGGTATTTTTTCAGCGCTACCTTTAAGTACGGGCGATGGAAGGTCTCCAATGGCCTCTTTGACTGAGATATAGGGAACTTTGTCTGTCGAAAAAATATCTGTCTGCTCGCTTTTCTTTTGCGGGTCGAAGTGTATAGGGGCGGGAAATTCAAAAAAACCACCTTCTTTTACCGCAACAATAAATACTCTGTCGCGTAGCTGAGGCACACCATAACGGTGTTTGTCAATATAGTTGTCGCCTGTTTTAGTTTTTAGCCACTCTTT